>JBFFDV010000314.1:0-2976 GCA_041559215.1 Anaerolineae bacterium
CAGGCATTCTTGATCGCCCTCTTGGTCAAAACCCGAACCATTTTTCTCCTATATGAGGGGGTACTGCCGATATTGGCCACCGGATGAGCTGCCTCGTAAGCAGCGTCGGCCGCTTGGGCAATAATCTCATCACTCACGTCTTGCCCCTGAAGAATCTTATCCGCTTCCTCTACCAGCACAGGGGCCGTGTCGACCGCCGTCAGAACCACATTCGCTTTGGAACACATGCCAGATCCATCCCTGCCAAGAACGGCAGCCACGCCCGCCAGCGGAAAGTCCATTGCCCCACGATAGCGCAGTTTCTGATAGTCCCCTGCCCTCGGAGTCGCTGACTTGGGGATCTGCACTTCTACTAGAATTTCATCTGGTTCCAAGGCCAGAGGCCTCTTCCCCTTCCCCGTATACAGATCGGCGGCGGGGATAACGCGTTCGCTCCCCTTCTTCGCTATCTTAACAGTCGCCTCGAGGGCCATCAAGGCTGGGGCCATGTCGCCCCGGTACACGGCATAACAGCGGTTTCCGCCTTTCACGACATGACACACCTCCCCGCCAGTCTTGTAGCAGGCAGGTCGTGCTTCCCTCCAGAATCGGGACTGATTGTAATAGAAACACCTGGTGTTGAGACAGAGATTGCCCCCTAGAGTACCCATATGCTGAAGAGGGGAGGCGGCAACCTGATCGGCGGCTTGCGCCAGGATGGGGCAGCTCTCCTGAATCACCGGAGACCCGATAAGGGCAGCTAGCTTAGTGAGGGCGCCAATCCTCAACCCTCCATCATCGTCGGAGGCGATAAAGTTCAGTTCGGGGATCTCCTTCAGGTTGACCAGGCAGCCAGGAGTGAGTAAACCCTGTTTCATAGACACCAGAAGCTCCGTTCCGCCACCTATGACCTTGGCCTGCTCCCTATGTTCAGCCAGGACTTCGAGAGCTTCAGCCAATGATTCTGGTTGAAAATGTTCGAATCTGGACAACCGCATCATTCCCTCCTTAGCTTACTGCTTCTCTATCTCAGCAGCGATGATGTCGAGGATTATGGTTTGGGTGCCGGCGCCATAGAGGAGCCAGCGAGCATCGCGGAAATATCGTTGAATGTTCATATCCGTAGCGGCCCCATAGGCCCCGAAGATACGAGTGGCGTCGTCAACGATGTTTAAAACTGCCTCGGTGATGAAGTATTTGCACGTGGCGGCCTCGATATTGTGGGGCAACCCTTGATCCATCCTCCAGGCAGCATAATAGATCATTAGCCTAGCCGCCTCGATATCCACCAGCATCTTGGCCAGCTTATGCCTCATCGCCTGATATTTGATGATGGGACGTCCAAAGGCCACCCGCTGCCTTGCATACTCCACGGCCTCCTCGTAGGCAGCCCGAGCTATCCCAAAACCAAGGGCAGCGGTGTGGACACGGATATCGTTCAGAATACTGCGCAGAAGATAGAATCCTTTGCCCTCCTCTCCACCGAAGAGGTGGTCAGCCGGAATTCTCACATCCTTGAAGAACAAGTCATAGCATCCAGAGGCATAGGCTATCAACTTATCAATCTTCTCCCCCACCTCTACCCCAGGCCTGTCCCTCTCCACCAGGAATATGTCAATACCTCTGAAGCCGGCCTCGGGATCGGTCTTGGCGGCCACGATGTAGTAGTCCACCTGATGGGCGCCGGTAATCCAACTCTTTTGGCCATTGATGACGTACTCATCGCCTTCTCGTAAGGCGACCGTCTGCATCGCCCCCAGGTCAGTTCCGCCAGCCGGCTCTGTCATGCACATGGTACCATACTTCTCTCCTTTGATCGCCGGGACCAAGAACTCCTGTTTCTGCTCCTCGGTGCCGTATTTGTGAAGGAAATCGGTCCCCATCAGACATTGCATCATAGTCCTGGAAGCCGTGCTCATGTAGCACCTAGCCATCTCTTCGACAAAGATGGCGAACATAACGTTGTCGGCTCCTTGGCCGCCCCATTCCTCTGGATAGCGCAGGCCGAAGAAACCCTGCTCGGCTATTCCATCCAGGAGATCCCGTGGAACGTCCTTGTTCTCCTCCATCTCTTTGATACGAGGCCTGATGTACCTATCGGCGAACTCCCTCACGGTTTGGCGGAAGAGTTCTTGCTCTGGGGTGAAGGTAAAATCCAACATTCCTCAACTCCTTTCGGTGACAATGACGCTGCAGCTG
This sequence comes from Anaerolineae bacterium, assembly GCA_041559215.1. GTDB lineage: Bacteria > Chloroflexota > Anaerolineae > UBA7937 > B3-Chlor > JBFFDV01. Next base: position 2,179 of record JBFFDV010000314.1, read on the forward strand.
TCTGATTATTCTCACAGGCCCATATGGTAGGCGATTATACCGCGCAGTATCTCCGATGTCCCTCCGCCGAGCAACAGGAACCGCGCGTCACGGAAGTACCGCTGCACATCGTACTCCATAGCAAAGCCGTAGCTGGCGAAGATACGCGAAGCACTATCGGCCAGACGGTTGGCCATCTCCGATGCGAAGAGCTTGGCCATAGATGCCAATTTCATATCAGGCGTCCCCTGATCAAGAAGCCAGGCTGCGCGATAGACTAGCAACTGGGCAGCTTCCAAATCGGTGGCCATATCGGCTAGCTTATGTGAGATAGCCTGGAATTTAGCTATGGGCCGCTCGAACTGTACCCTCTCTTGAGCGTATTTGACGGCCGCATCCAGAGCAGCTCTCCCCAAGCCCAGGCTGAGAGAACCCATCATGACGCGGATCTCCGCCAGGATACCCTGCAGGTTATGAAAGCCTGTCCCTTGCTGCCCGAAGAGGTTCTCGGCAGGGACGCGGCAACCTTCCAGAATCAACTCCGTCGTCCCTAAGGCCCGCACCCCCAACTTGGCGATATCCTTGCCCACGCTCACGCCAGGCCTCTCCCTCTCCACCAGAAACATGTCTAGACCCCTGAATCCGGCCTCAGGGTCAGTCTTGGCGGCTACAGTGAAGAAATCGGCTAAGTCGGCGTTGGTGATCCACATCTTTCGTCCATTCAGGACGTAGCCTTCGCCATCACGCACAGCCGTGGTCTTGATAGATCCGAGATCAGACCCGGCATCGGATTCGGTCATGGCGATGACCCCCATCTTC
>JBFFDV010000315.1:0-2962 GCA_041559215.1 Anaerolineae bacterium
AATTGACCTCATAGGGCCGGCTCCGGCCTTTCTGAGCCGCATACGGGGCCGGTACCGCTGGCAGCTTATCGCGAGAGGCCGCGACCCCCATCCCCTCCTGGAGGACTTGGCTCTGCCCCTGGGCTGGCGAGTGGATGTGGACCCCGTCAGCCTGTTATGATAGGGGTTTCCTGCACGGGTGATGATGGGCGGCATGGAACTGGCGAAAGAATGTGATCGCGACCAGGTGCCGGCTCGGCTACTCCACGGAGGATGAAAGGGGACAGTGGCTCGGCTCGGCAGCTCATAACACTAGAAAGGAGGCTCACCAACGAACTACAGTGGATAATCCAACCAAAACTTGAAACGAGAGGATGAAAGGAGTAGAGAATGAAACGCACAGTAACAGTCATTCTCGTAGTTCTGGCGGCCCTGTTGGCTGGTTGCGGGCTGACCTCCACCACCGGCTCGGGCAACGTGGTGACCCAGGAGGAAACCATCACCGGCTTCGACAAGGTTGAGATCAGCCAGGGGTTTAGGGTTGACATCAGCCATGGTGATACTTTCAGCGTGGTGGTCCGCGTGGACGATAACTTGGTCCAGTACCTTCAGGTGGTCAAGCAAGACAACACGTTGAAGATTGGCCTGGAGCCCGACCGCACCTACGTCGGCACCCTGCGAGCCGAGGTCACCATGCCCGAACTGAACCGTCTGACGCTGAGGCATGGCAGCCGCGCTACTGTGAATGGCTCTGGGGGTGACGTGACCGTTGAGGCCTTTGATGGAAGCCGCGGTGATCTTTCGGCTTTCGCCGTGGAGAGCGCCACCGTCGTGGCGAGAGGCGGCAGCCGACTGACCGTGAACGTCAGTGGCAAGCTGGTTGCAGATGCCCATGAAGGCTCAAGGGTCGACTACCTCGGCAACCCCACAGCTGTCACGACTAATACGACCGGCGGGTCAGAGATTAGTCCTCAGTAGCAACGGCGAATTCGTCCCTGGGCCTGCCGGTGCTGGCGAGACAGACAGAGGCAGCCCTCCGGGTCGCCCCTACGCAGAGCCAGAGAGGGCCCTACTTCCAAGCTGGCCGTGGTGCCAACCCCGGGACCATCGTGCCACGGTTCACACAGCTCTTTTAGGTGCGTGGGGTTTTTTCTTCGTCTAAAGGGAGAGGCCGCATGCAGGCAGTAAGCAGTAATGATTCATGCAACAAAGCCAGGCGAGCTGCTTAACTAACCGCCGTGGCGGACAGCGCTGAGTTCGCTTGAATTGAGAATGGCAGGCGTTGAAGGAACTCACCGTGAAAGGAGATTGACGAGCTATGACCAATCAAAAGGCAAGTTTCGAGGGATGGGGGTACCGCACGAGCTCCCGCTTCGCGAGTTGGACCGACATCGTGGTGGACGAAGGCATGGTCTCGGTCACCGGCCCGCGAGTGGCAGTCCTCCCCTATCGCCTGTGGCTAGCCGCGCAGGTGATCCTTCTGGTGCTGGTAGTGCCGTCCCTGCTGGGGGCGGCGGTATTCTGGGACTGGAGATACCTGGTTGCTGCCGTTGTGCTGGTGGCCGCGCACTTCTTCGTTGGCGCGCTCGGAGCCGCAGCCCTGTGGGAGCTCGCTAACATGATGGCCATAGAACCTGGGCATCCCACCCACTCGTTCCCGGTGAGCGCGGTCAAGCGTGTGAAGATCGGCCCGGGCTGGGCCAGGAACGGACTATGGCTAGTCATCCTACCGTACGTCGCTGGGATCAACAAAGCGTCGGAAGGGCATTGTGTGTCCTTCGAGGCACCGGCTGGAGATATGAGCGGAGACGCGGTCTACGCTTTCCACATGCGCACGACGGATGACGCCCAGGCGCTGGCGACGCTCCTGGAGGGCGAGTAGTTTCTCGAGGTTCAGGGTGTGGCCATCCGCGTGCAGAGTCGTTCTCACAGCAGGGAGATCATATCAGAGACAATATGCTGAGGGAAGGAATTCCGAGTCTTTGGAACCCTAAGCAAGAGTTGTGCGGAAGGGATGTTCCGCCGGAGCTTTTCATACATGGTCCTGAGTGGATTCAGTCGCTTGAGGATTACTCCGACCGCTTCATGTACGACACTGACAACTGCACAGCCGAATCATACGTTGGGACCTCCCTGCTTGTCGCCCATGTCAGAGACGAGGTTTTCTCGGTGCTGTTCGCACTGTGCTTGAGCCGTACTGCATCGCGCACTTGGTCGAGCAGCTTCTTCGGTCGTTGTGCCATTGCGAATCTCCGAAAATCTGAGGTTGCTCAAGGAGCGGGGTTGTGATACGATTCTGACGTGGCTCGCGCGGAAGCTCTGATTCCGCGCGATAGTGAAATGAAACTCATCAATATCGTTCAAAAAAGGAGACAGAAGATGAACTCAGACAAAAAGACCGCAAGGGCTTTACAAGATGTGAAGATAAAACTTTCAATATTATGGGTAGCTTTGATGTTCTTCTATCTATATAACGATGTTCTCTCACACTTTCGGCGGGATATCATAGAGGAAGTATTGTCAGGAGAAATGGGAGGTATGCAAGTTACCCAAACATTCTTGTTTGGAGCTGCAGTATTGATGGCGATTCCGATTTTTATGGTTTTCCTCTCCCTGGCATTGCCGGCTAGAGTGAATCGCTGGACAAACATCATCGTGGGTATATTCCATGCTATTGTTTTGCTCGCTACACAGCTTGTACCAGGGGAGACCTGGGCTCATTATCGATTGTATGAGATTCTTGAAGCTGTGTTTATTGCACTGATTGTCTGGACCGCATGGAGGTGGCCCAAACAGGAAGCATGAGCCGATTCCATCTTTTCCAAACCACTCAGAGGAAAAGTAGTCATTACTATGTGAATGGATGTGACAAGCCCAAGAATAGCCTTAAAGTTGTCGCCGCCGGGTACTTGACAAATCTCCCATTGAGCATATAATACAAGCCAACTACCTGTGAAACAAAGGCTGTATGTAGTTAGATACG
>JBFFDV010000316.1:0-2960 GCA_041559215.1 Anaerolineae bacterium
CTTCCATGTATACGCGCCCATCGTCGGCATCCTGGCCCTGATCAGTATCGTCTATGGTGCTCTGGTCTCCATGGCTCAATGGGACCTGAAGAAACTCATCGCCTACTCCTCGGTCAACCACATGGGGTATGTGCTGCTAGGCGTATCTGCCGCTGCCGCCGCTGGCTTCGGCATGAGCACCAATCCAGCCATCCTGGACAGCGCGACCATAGCGGTCAACGGGGCGGTGATGCAAATGTTCAACCACGGTATCATTACGGGAGGCTTGTTTCTCCTGGTCGGGATCATCTATGAACGGGCACATACCAGGGATTTGAAGGCCTTTGGCGGCCTGGGCACCAAAGTGCCCATCTATTACTCGGTCGTTATTACTACCGTCTTGGCCTCCTTAGGCCTCCCGGGTCTGGCCGGCTTCGTCAGCGAGTTCATGGTTTTCCGGGGCGCTGTGGCCATCATCCCCTGGATAACCGTCTTTGGCGTGCTAGGTGTGGTCGTTACCGCCGCCTTCTTCCTTTGGAAGGTGATCCAGGGCATGTTCCTGGGACCGCTGAACGAGAAATGGGCCGATTTGCCAGATATGGAGCGGTATGAGCTGCTGTGCATGGGTCCGCTGATCTTCTTCATGGCCCTCTTTGGCCTGTATCCGGTGCCGATACTCAACATCATGAATAACACGGTCCATAACATGTTATACACCCTGTCGCTGCTTATAGGAGGCTAGTGGTGAGCTGTGTCGAACCAATAGGCTCACGCGGGCGTTCCTTTTGCGAATGGAGGTTCTAAATTGGACTGGGCTGAAACTGTGATCTTGCTCTCACCGGAACTGCTCCTTCTCGTCTGGGCCCTGCTGGTCCTGGGTCTAGATCTGGTGGTCAAAAAGGCCAAGGATAGCCTGGCCTATCTGGCGCTGGCAGGGCTTGCACCGCCTATCGCGGTTGTCGTATATCTTCTGGTGCAGGGCGCTGACCAAAGCTTGCTAGCCGGTATGGTGCGCGTTGATGCTTACGCCCTTTACTTCAAAATAATCGCCTGCTTGGCCTCGGGATTGGTGATCCTGGCCTCGATGGAGTACATGAAGGCTCGCACCCGCTATCGGGGCGAGTTCTATGGCCTGCTGTTGCTAGCCACGCTGGCCATGAGCTTGATGGCGGCCTCCACCAACCTGATCATGATCTATCTCTCCATCGAGTTCATGAGTCTCACATCTTATGTCCTGGTGGGATATTTCAGAGATGATCCCAAGTCTAGCGAGGGCGGGCTGAAGTACTTTCTCTTCGGGGCCATCACCTCGGCGCTGATGCTGTACGGCATGTCTCTTGTCTACGGCGCTACCGGCACCACTGACCTGGGGGAGATCGCCGCCAGCCTGGCAGGCGTGCACGCCTTCACCTCTGCGATGCGCTTCCTGATCCTGCCCGCTATCCTCTTCATGCTGGCCGGATTCGGCTTCAAGATCGCCCTGGTACCTTTCCACCAGTGGTCACCTGATGCCTACGAAGGTGCCCCGACCCCCGTTGCTACCTTGCTCTCGGTGGGGCCTAAGGCGATGGGGTTCGCCATCCTGATGCGCGTGCTCTTAACCGCACTGCCGCTATTTCAAATAGACTGGGTGGCGGTCCTGATGGGCATCTCCATCGTGACCATGACTCTGGGCAACCTGACCGCCATCCGCCAGAGCAACATCAAGCGTATGTTGGCCTATTCCAGCATCGCCCAGGTGGGATACGTTCTGATAGGGCTGGTGAGCGTAGGCCCCTTCAGCGTAGGCATCAACGGCGTGCTCCTGTACCTGCTGGCCTATCTCTTCACCAATGCGGGAGCCTTTGTCGCCGTGATAGCCTTCTCCCACGTGACTAACTCCGACGAGATAGCAGACTATGCCGGCCTGGTGAGGAGGGCCCCGGCCTTGGCGGCGGTGATGGTGGTTTTCTTCATGTCGCTGGCTGGCTTGCCTCCCACGGCGGGGTTCATCGGCAAGCTCTTCGTCTTCGGCTCAGCGGTGCAGGCGGGGTACTACTACCTGGCGATCATAGGTGTGGTCAACAGCGTCATCTCCGTCGTGTACTACTTCAACGTCGTACGCCAGATGTTCTTCCTGCCTCCCGCTGCGGAGAAACGTCTTTCTCTGCCTCGTTTCCCCATGGCAGCGGTCATGATCTCCGTGGTGATGATTTTCATCATCGGCTTGTATCCTCAGCCCTTCATTGACCTAGCCAGACAATCGGTAACGTTGCTGGCCATGTTGCCTTAAAGGCATTCTCCATAAGGACTGATCTTCAACAAGCGATGCCACCCCATGAGGGGTGGCGTTGCCATCTATTGAGCCTGAACGTGCTTGTCATCCCCCGAGCGAGGCGCCACCGTCCACCAGTATCGTGGTGCCAGTCATGTAGGCAGAGTCATCGCAGGCCAAGAAGAGAGCCACCTTGGCAATATCTTCTGGAACGCCCCATCTCTTCAAGAGAATTTCCTCAACGATTGCAGATTGCTCCTCCTCTTTCAGTTCCGAGATCCAACCGGTATCTATGTAGCCGGGCGCGATAGCATTAACCAGGATGAAAGGAGCGAGTTCTCGGGCCAGCCCGCGTGTCACCACCTCCCCAGCCGCCTTTGTCATTACGTAATCCAGGCTGCCTCGTGTCTCCTTGACCACGATGTTGATGATTCTTCCGCTCTCCTGTCTACGCATTTGATCGACAACTGCCCAGGAGCAGAGCAATATTCCCTTGATGTTGACATCCACCATGCGCTGCCAATTCTCATAATTCGGCGCTGCAAAATCGAATGGCAAGACAAGCCCCGCGTTGTTGACCAGAATATCGATTCTGCCGAAAGTCCTCAGGACCTTTGACACCATAAGATCGACTTCGCTGCCGTCTGCGACGTCCGCCTTGACGGCGACGGCCTTGGGTCCCATTTGTACTATCTGTGCCACAGTATCGTGCGCCTCAGCCTCTGAC
>JBFFDV010000317.1:0-2934 GCA_041559215.1 Anaerolineae bacterium
ACAACATCCCCGTGGAAGCCATCATAGAGTGCAATGCCCTGCCGAATCCAAACTGCATCACGATCGGCCAGATCATCATGCTGCCATCGACTGTAGAGGGGCTAACACCGCCGTCCTGGTGCGCCGAAGTCCATGTGGTGCAGCCTGGGGAAACACTGTTCAGCATAGCGCAGAAATATGGCGTCCCTATGCAGGTCATACTGGCCTACAATACCTTGTTAGACCCGACCTGGATATGGGTCGGCCAGGCTATCTGCATCCCCTCTCCCGAGTGCAGCGGGGCTGTGCCCGTGTGCCCAGGCCAGTAATGCGTCTCCAACCACCTCACAAGGACTTGTGCAGCGATTGGACGCAAGTCCCAATATGTAGAGGGGATTGAAGGGCGAGGGGACACCCTTCGATCCTTCGGCTACGTTCCGTTCGACTGCGCCCATCCGCTTCACTCGGGGCATGCTCAAGACAGGCAGGACAGGCTTTGGACAGGGCAGGCCCCGCGCGCTCCCCTGGTTCGACCCTTCGCTTGAACTCAGGGCAAGCAGGCTACCCCAGGGGGCCTTTGCTGGGCAACGCCACCAGCAGGACAGCTTCCCTTTTGCCACTGTTTGTGTTAGAATGTCTTCAAGCTAAAGGAGGAAAGGACAGAGCATGACGGACAGAATCGGTGTCTTCGTTGCCTGGCCCTACGCCAGCGGTGACCGGCACATGGGACACGTCGCGGGTGCGTACCTTCCGCCGGATATCTTTGCCCGTTATCACCGCATGCGTGGCAACGAGGTGCTGATGGTCTCGGGCTCTGATTCTCATGGCACTCCTGTGACCGTTGCGGCCGAGCAGGAGGGCATCTCTCCTGAGGCACTCTTTCTCCGTTACCACCGCCGCTTCCTGGACGGGTTCAAACAACTGGGTCTCAGCTTCGACCTCTTCACTCACACCGACACCAGGAACCATCACCGCGTGGCCCAGGATATGTTCAGCAGGCTGCTGGAGAACGGCCATATCTACAAAGACGTGATGAAGCAACTATACTGCGAGCAAGAAGGCCGCTTCCTCCCCGACCGTTATGTGGAGGGCACCTGCCCTTTATGCGGGTTCGACAATGCTCGCGGGGATCAATGCGATAACTGCGGACAGCCCTTGGATGCCACGGAACTGATAGGGCCTCGCTGCAAACTTGATGGCACCACCCCCATTATCAAGGAGACGGAACACTTCTTCCTGGACCTGCCCGCCTTCAGCGAACGCCTGCTGGAGTGGGTGCAGGGTAAAGATTACTGGCGACCCAATGTGCGCAATTTCACCGTTAACATGCTGAGGGAAGGGCTGCGAGGTAGGGCCATCACTCGCGACATGGAATGGGGGGTCGCAGTTCCCGTGCCAGGTTACGAGGATAAGCGCATCTACGTCTGGTTCGAAGCGGTTATCGGTTACCTGTCGGCCAGCATCGAATGGGCCAAGAATCAAGGGCAAGAGGAGCACTGGCGCGAATGGTGGCAGGAGCCCGCCCGGGGCTACTATTTCATCGGCAAGGACAACATCTTCTTCCACTCCATCATCTGGCCCGCCATGCTGATGGGATACGGCGGGCTGAACACGCCTTACGATGTCCCTGCCAACGAGTATCTCAACCTCGAAGGGCAGAAACTGTCAACAAGTCGTAACTGGGCCGTGTGGCTTCCAGACTACTTGAGCCGGTACGATCCCGACCCGCTCCGTTATTACCTGACGGTCAACGCCCCTGAGGCTCGGGACACCGACTTCTCCTGGTATGATTTCTGGCGTCGCAATAATGACGAGTTACTGGCCACTTGGGGCAATCTGGCCCATCGCGTCCTCACCTTCGCCTACCGCAACTTCGAGCAACGGGTGCCGCAGCCTGGAGCGCTGGACGCGGAGGATAAGGCGATGTTGGAGAAAGTGGAGGAAGCCTTTGAGCCGATCGGTGATCTGATAGGTCAAGCCCGCTTCAAGGCGGCGCTGGCCGAGGTCATGGCCGTGGCTCACGAAGCCAACCGGTACCTGGATGAGAAAGAGCCGTGGAAGGTGATGAAGCAGGATCGCCAGGCGGCGGCCACCACCGTATACGTGATGCTGAGGGTGATAGACTCTCTCAAGATCCTCTTCTACCCCTTCCTGCCCTTCTCCTCCCAGAAGCTCCACGAGTTCTTGGGATACGAAGGAAGCATCATCGGCCAGCCGATGATAGAGACCTTCCAGGAGGAGGATAAGTCCCACCAAGCGCTGGTATATGACCCTCCCAGCGCCGATGTCTCCTGGGCACCGAGCGCGCTCCCCGCAGGGCAGACGCTGAGAAAGCCCGAACCGCTGTTCAGGAAACTTGACAAGAGCATAGTGGACGAAGAGCTAGCACGGCTGGGGTAGAGGCCCTGCTAACCTCTGATGCGAGTGAGTAGAGAGAGCTCATGGATCGGAAGCGTGGTCGCTTGCTAGGGGTTCAAACCACCTTGCTCCTGTTATCCGCATTCATTGCGGCCGCTTGCGGCACCCCGATAGCACAACCTTCTGAAACAGCCACCCCGTCCGTCATCGAGGGGCAACCCACTTCGCTACCCGAAACACCTACCGCCGTGCCGGAGCCTTCGCCGTCCGCTGCCCCTGCCAACGTGATCTTTCACAACGGCGCCATACTGACCATGGAAGCGGATAGGCTGGGGGCGGGAGCCATCGCCATCCAAGGTCAGAGCATTCTCGCCGTCGGCACGGATGAGGAGATTCTGGCTCTGGAGGGGCCGCAGGCAGCGGTGGTAGACCTCCAGGGTCGGGCGCTCATGCCTGGCTTTGTGGATGCGCACACCCACATACTTGCTGCCCCTGATCACTATGGCACGAACTTAGAGGGCGTTCAAGATCTGGCCCTGATGCATGGTATCACCACCCTAGCCGATATGAGCGGTACCCCGGAGCTCCTAGAGCAGA
>JBFFDV010000318.1:0-2918 GCA_041559215.1 Anaerolineae bacterium
GCCGTATCTTCGATGAGATATTGTATCCCCTCGCCGAGCGGTATAATCCAGAACTAATTCTAGTCTCGGCTGGGTATGATGCGCATTGGGCAGATCCCCTGGGTATGATGCAACTGTCTACGGCGGGTTATGTCTACCTGACGCGTACGCTTAAGGAAATGGCTGAGGAGTTCTGTGACGGCCATCTGATATTCACGCTGGAGGGGGGATATGATCTGGAAGCCTTGGCGTATTCTATTGCGGCCACCCTGCAAGCTCTGCTAGGCGCTGAGGAGATCGATGACCCCTTAGGCCCATCTCCGCGCCCTAGTATCTCCGTTGACGACATAATAGTTCAAATCAAAGGGATACATCGCCTGGTGTAGCTTTACGGTTTCAAGTGCACCGTCCTCCAACTCCGACCTACGACTCATATTGACATTTTCCCGAAAAGAAGGCATAATATTGGTAAACAGAACACCGGTTCGAGAACGTCGGCGGAGGAAGAACCATGGCTGAGCTAACCCTGCATGAATATTGTGAGGAAGTGAAAGAACTCATAAGGGCTGACTCCTACGATCAGGCCATCATTATCTGTCGCCATATTCTGGAGCATTTTCCCAAACATGTCACCTCCTATCGGCTGATGGGAGAGGCATCCCTGGAAAAAGGGGATTATGTTGAGGCAGCTAATCTGTTTAAGAGGGTTCTGAGCGTCGATCCGGAAGATGTCATCGGCTATGTAGGCCTAGGCATAATCTACGATGAGCAAGGTGCCTTGGAGGAAGCCATCTGGCAACTGGAGCGAGCCTTCGAATTGACCCCTGGAAATGCCGAGATTCGTGGAGAGTTACAGAGACTCTACAGTGAGCGTGACGGAACCGCACCTCCCAGGTTGAAACTCACTCCTGCCGCCTTGGGTCGTCTATATTTGAAAGAGGAGCTATATCAACGAGCTGTGGACGAATTCAAGGGGGTTTTAGAAGAAGATCCAGAGCGAGCGGATATCCAGGTGGCATTGGCTGAGGCGCTGTGGTGGAGCGATCAGCGGCGACAAGCAGCCGAAGTCTGCGAGGATATCTTAGAGAAGTTTCCCAACTGTCTGAAAGCCAACCTGATTCTAGGCGAAATCCTGTCGAGCAGTGGCCGTGAAGAAGAAGGTCAGACGTTATTCCGTACGGCCCAAGCTATGGATCCAGAAAACCTGGTTGCCCAAAAGCTATTCCGCGATCGGTCACCTCTTCCTTTTGAAGCTGTTTACGTACACAGGTTGGAGCAGGCGGAGTTGGAGGAACAGGCGAAGCAGATCAGCCCTGAGATGCCTGAGAAGGAGGTTGAACCTGAGAAAGAGGCTCTCCCGTCAGCCGCGGAGCAGGAACTAGAGGAAGAGATGCCCGATTGGCTTCGACGGCTGCGAGAAGTAGAGAAGCAGCCTACCGCTGAGGAAGGCGTTATAGCAGCCCGGGCGGAGGAGATGCCCGATTGGCTTCGCGAGCTAGAAGAAGGCATGCCTGAAGAACCGGAAGAGGCGACCGTTCCTGCCGAAGAAGGCCATCCGGCACTTGAGGAGGAAACGCCAACTTGGGTGCGCGAGTTGGAGGAGGTGTCGGAGGCTCCCGCAGCTGAGGAGATATCTTTACCCTCTGCCGAAGAGGAAGAGGAAGCACCTCCCGAGGTGGTCGTGGAGGAAGAGCCAGCGGAGAAGGAGATGAAGTCGACGTGGTCGGAGATGGAGGGCGAATCTCCTGTGATAGCCGCTTTGGAAGAAGAGTTCCCAACTTTTGAGGAGGAGGAAGTAGAGATAAGCGAGGAGACCATGGCCCGCCTGCGCGAGACCATGCCTGACGAATCGGCTTCCATCGAGGAGATAATGGCTTGGATGGAAAGGTCGAGGAGTATTATAGCTGAGGAGAAGGCGCCCACTGGTATCTCGGAAGCCATTGAAGAAGAGATAGAGGCTCTGCCAAAGGAGGTCGAAGAGATACCGCCGCTTCCAGAAGGGGCGCCAGATTGGCTGCGGGAACTCAGGGCGGAGGCTCTGGAAGAAGAGGTGATCGTTCCCCCAGAGGAAATTGAGATGCCTGTGGAAGAAGCGGCAGCCGCTCCGGAAGCAGAGATACCAGACTGGCTGCGAGAACTAAGAGCCGAGGCTGTGGAGGAAGAGGTGATCACTCCCCTAAAGGAGGTCGAGGAAGTGGAGATCCCCTTCGAAGCAGAGATACCAGACTGGCTGCGAGAACTCAGGGCCGAGGCCGTGGAAGAAGAGGTGATCACTCCCCCTGAGGAAGTCGAGGCCATCGAGGAAGCGGAGGCCCCCTTGGAAGCAGAGATACCGGACTGGCTGCGAGAACTCAGGGCGGAGGCCTTGGAAGAAGAAGTGATCTTTCCCCCGGAGGAAGCTGAGGTACCTGCTGAGGAGGAGATACCAGCCTGGCTGCGAGAACTGCGAGCTGAGACTTTCGAGGAAGAAGTGACGGCTCCTCCAGAGGAAGTCGAGGCCCCTGTTGAGGAAATTGCAATCCACGCTGAGAAAGAAGAGGTGGTGCCTGCCGAGGAAGCAGCGGTGATGCCTGAGGAAGAGGCCGAGCCCGTCCTTGCGGAGGAAGTTGTCCCGCCAGCCTTCGTGGAAGAACCCTCGCTGATAGAAATCGTCCCTGTGGAAGAAGAGGTGGCCGTCGTTGCTCCTGCCGCTGAGGAGATAGAAGAGGAAGTGACAGAGGCAATCGAGGCTGCTTGGACAATGGAAGACTATCTCAGCCACCTGGCCTCCAACCCGCAGGACCACGAGGCCCGCCTTGACTTGGCCCGTGCCTACTCCAAAGAAAGGGACCTGGATCAAGCAGTATTTCACTATGGCGAGATCGTTTCCTCTGGCAGTCTCCTTGACGAGGTAATAGACGATCTAGAAGCCGCAGCTGACGATGCTCCTGATCATCTAC
>JBFFDV010000319.1:0-2901 GCA_041559215.1 Anaerolineae bacterium
CTGGACTCCGCCGTCCTGGAGCGAGAAGGCACCCGGTGTCAGCGGGGAATCCGCCGTGAACTCGAAGGACTGCGCATCACCAGGCGGATCGGTCACCTTCTCGACGATGATGCTGCCGTGCCTAGCGTTTTTGAACGTGCAGACGACGGCCGAACTTGCAGGTACGCTGACATCGACGCTCGGACCGAAGCCCCCTTCAGTGAGCACGCCGTCCACCCTGCACGCATAGGTGGTGTAGTAGTCGTCAGGGTTGGTGCCGGTGCTGGCGCTCTCACTGACGGTATGGGTACCACTAATTACAATCTGGGGCTCGGTGGTGCCATTTTCACCGACACCTGTCACATATTCCGTTCCGTCGATGAAGAGGTCGAACATGCCCCCATCATCGTCAGGCTCGAGGTTCTTCTTCACCTCCAGCGTACCCTTCCTGAAAGTGTTGGTGAAGGTGCAGACGACGGTCTCGTCCACGCCTATGTCCACAGAGAAGCTGGTGCCGTCGCCGGAAGGTTCAGAACCGCCGGTGCAGTTGTAGGTGGTATTGTAGTCATCGATGTCGGTACCGGTCCCGGCCTCCTCAGTGACGGTATACGTGTCAATCGGGTACATACGCGATCCGGTCGTGTCATCCCCTGTCAGGGTGCTTCTGCCTACGATCGTCCCGGTCGCGTCGCGGATCTTAATCTCCCAGCTCGTGCCGGGATCGTCGGGGACAACGTCCTTCTGTATCTCCAAGGAACCTTTCTTTGTCGTGTAGATGATGCAGTCGTATGGGTCGGCTGTCGGCTGTCCCGATGGAAAAGAACAGACATCGAGCAACGTTGCGGTAGAACCCCCTACCTCCGCCACCGAGACGTCACAAAGTGCGACGGTGTCCGTCGGATAGTCGGTGCCATCTGGGGGGAATGGATCGACATCCTGCTGATCCACAGTACAAGTAGTGGTGAGTGGCGTTGCACCGGAGCCCGGCTGGCCACAGCGATCAGGCCTCTGGTTGCCACAGGTGTAGATCGTGGTTGCCTGCCAGGCGGCAGGGCTCCCATCAAGGGTCACGCAGAGGGCGTAGTTCGCCAGGCTGTCGCCGTCACTATCATATAGACTGCAACCGTCGCCTTGCTGCGTAGCCGTCCAATTTATCTTGTCCCACTGCCAGCTGACCGCAATCGTGGGCTCGATGTTGCCGAGTCCAGCGTAATCCACGCACATCTGCGTGAGGTCTGCAGAGCCGTCCATGTGTTCATCTTCATCGTTCACCCCATGATTATCGATGGTGCAAGTCGCCTGCGGCTCTGCCATACTCGGCCGCGGCGCCAAAACAAAGGCTGCGCAAACCATCAATAGAGCCAGCAAACCGGCAGCCCCCGTTGTCAACAGCTTGCTGGACAAGATTCCTTTCCTCGATTTCATCCTTTCGCCTCCTTATACTGTGACGCGTTCTAGCTAGATCACTCCTTGCAGAGAAAACGATTCTTCATTCAGTGTACTGTCCACTAACCATTTCATTTTCCCTCCAGTTCTGTCAAATTCGTCACACAAATCTACTCATTCGCCAGCGTGCGGACAATCGCTACCCACGGTCCCAAGGGCGCGACCCGGTAAACTAGAAAAAGGGGCGCCACCGCAATCCCTCGGCAGCTCGGCTATTCTGATGTGGAAACAATCCATGCCACAGACCCCAACTTTGCGCCCCTCCTTCGGAGGAGGGTTGCCTTTTCGGGATTTGCTGCCGGGGCTGAGTTGTTAAGGACCGCAAAGGTCAATTGCAGCCCAATGGCTGCTTGAGCCAGAACCAAGAAACCTGCGACACCTTCGGCGTTTTCACTATTGTCTCCCCGAGGCCCAAGTGACCACAATACAGCCCTCAGTTCATCGCCGCCGGGATCTTGATGCTCTGCAAAAAGAAGAAGCTCGAACCGTCCGCTGATCTACTAACGACGATCAGAGCTTTTCACATGTAACTGTTCCCCCAAGCTGTGTGACACAAGCGGAGAGTACCAACCGCCATCTTGGAGCTAATCTCCCCATAGAGGCTTCCTATATTCGCTATAGTAGAACAAAGGTGTGAGACATCCGAAAGTCTCTCAGTATATATAACGAACCACCCCTCAAAACGTTACAAACAAATAAACGTTACTCTTTTGAAAACACAGAACTCGCACTGGCCACGGCCTACAAGTAACCCTTCACAACCATCCTATCCAGAGGAAACCCCGACTGACGATTTCATGACTCCAGGCCTCTACAGGGCTTTCCGCACATAGGATCTGGCTTTAGAGCACAAGAAAACCGTTTCTCGGTCAACTGCCGTCGAGCAGACGATGCGCACCCTGCGCTTCCCCAGGGCCGAACGCCATAGCCCTCCCTAGCGATGCGCCAGGATCTTATGATATAATCGGCTTGCCATGTCGAGAAAGCTCATCTTCTCTTTGCTCTCTATCCCGCTGGCGGCGGCCGTGATCGTGGGTGTCTGGTACTTCATACGCCCGGGGGACCAGGCCATCCTGATCCCTCAGGAGGGGGAGGTTATCGTGAGGGGAAGGTTCAACACCGTCTCGCTATCACCTCCGCAGGTGCTGGAGGTTGGCCAAGGCGACGAGATCGAAGCAGGAGCCACCTCATCGGCCCTGGTCGTCCTCCTCCCTGACGCCAGCGCGGAACTGGGCGCGCATACCCAGGTCACTCTCAAGCGCTTGTCACTGTCGGGGGACAACCCCCCAGCTGTCGAACTGGAGGTGCGGCGGGGTGATACCTGGCACGAGATATCATCGTCCGAAGGCGTTGAGATACGATATGAGGTCCTTACCCCCTCGGCCAGGGTGACCCTATCCCCAGCGCGACATCATATCACCGTCTCCGACGACGGGAGCACCCGGGTGGAGGTGTGGCAAGGGGTGGCAAAGGTCA
>JBFFDV010000320.1:0-2882 GCA_041559215.1 Anaerolineae bacterium
CCAGGTGCAAAACGACCAGCAACACTATTATCTTCGCCTGTTTCAACTTCACCATCTCTGTAAACCCCGGGCACCAGATCAGCACCTACCCTTGATCCAAGATGGTAGTGTATCACGGAATCGTCAGCCAGGCAAGCTTGCTGCGTGGCTGATGCTCGGATACATGCCAAGTTAGAGGCGCCAGATATCTTCACTGCATGGCCTCCCCCCCGCAGCGGTGCCCGATGGGCGATGTTGTGATCAGTAGTTCTTCATCAAGAGCGGCAAGTAGATGCGATATTCCAGACGGGCGTACTTCAGGTCACCCTTGCCAGCGTCATAGTAGGCGATGTGAGGATTGTCGGAGCCGCCTAGCACAAGTGAAGGAGGGAAGTTTGATGGAGGTTGTGGACCCTCGACAACATCAACACTCCGTCGCGTCCACATGCTTCCAGTCCAATAGGCGTACTTGAGGCCCTCTCCTCCAGGTCCCCGAACATCATAGTAGGCAATGTGAGGGTGGCCTGAACTGTCCAGCCACAAGGACGGGTCCGCAGCTGCCCAGTCCACTATGTCGGTGATCCACTTGGTTCCGCTCAGAACGGCATAGTGCACCTCCGGAGCCCGTTTAGTATAGGCGATATGGGGCGTGTCAGAGCCGTCGAGCGCCAAAGAAGGTGTCAGGGCAGACTCCTTCACCGTCTCGCTTAGCCAGGCGGTGCCGCTGAGCACAGCATACTTGACGCTGTCGCTGATGGCATCGTGGTAGGCGATGTGGGGAATATCCAAACTGTCCAACGTGAGCGATGGCGCTTGATCGCATCCGACAGCGTCAACGCCCCCTCTCGACCAATCGTCCCCCATCCAATAGGCGTACTTGAGACCCTCTCCAGGTCCCGGAGGAGGAAGTGGTCGCACATCGCAGTAAGCTACGTGAGGATTGCCAGAACTATCCAGCGCCAGCGAAGGGGCCGCAGCTGCCCAGTCCACTGTGTCGGTGACCCACTCGGTTCCGCTCAGAACGGCATAGTGCACCTCGGGAGCCCTTTTGGTATAGGCGACATGGGGCGTGTCAGAGCCGTCCAGCGCCAAAGAAGGTATCAGGGCAGACTCCTTCACCGTCTCGCTGACCCAGGTGGTCCCGCTCAGCGTGGCATACTTCACACTGTCGTTGGTGACATCGTGGTAGGCGATATGGGGAAGGCCCGCGCTGTCCAAAGCCAATGAGGGGTGCCGACCGACATCTCCGCCACTGTCCACCGTCTCGGTCACCCAGGTCGTGTTGTTGACGGAGGAGTATTTCACAGGCTGCGCTCGTCTATGAGCCCGTACCTCCCCGGACGACAGGGCCAACGTCAACGCTGTCCCTATCACCACTGCGCAGGCCAACGTTGCGACAAGCACACATTCCTCTCTTGCTCTCATGAGCTCCTCCTTTCCTCAAAGAGCGCAATGCGGTCGAGAACTACCCACTTCGTACACGGCGCTCTCCTTACGCGCAGTGCATACTGCACAGCAATCAGAGCACAGAGCGGGACCACAAGAAAGGGTGGTAGGGCACATGGCTTCCCTTTGGCCCCGAGTTCATCACCGCCTGACTCGTACTCGTCTTCGCAAAACACACGCGCCGATCATCCGCTGCTCCAGCGAGAACGATCGGCGCCTTTTACACCTTCTAGTCTCCTCCTTTGCTTCAACCTGCTTCGGACAAGCAATAACTACTAGATGGGATCGTTCTATTTTTGAATACTAGTAAGGCCTTCGTTTTATATCAATGAACTACCATGCCTATTATATATCAGAATTATACCATTGTCAAGTACCTGAAGGAAACTTTTAAGGTGAATTTACCAAATAAAGGCCGCTTCCTCGCACATAGAGAAACGCGGCCTTTCAACAAGTACACAGAAGCAGGGGCATCACTGTATGCAAAGACCCTCAGAGCAGTGGTCACCTGCTGCCCGCCAGACTGGAATCGCCAACCGTCAGGCCCACTGCCTCACGATAACGAGAATGACGTCCTGTCATTCTGAGCCGAAGCCCAGCGAAGGCGAAGAATCTCATTCGGCATACTAGGAAGGCATAACTTCACTAAGAGGGGGTTTCTTCGCTCCCTTCGGGAGCTCAGAATGACATATCATCACAATTAGGGTAAACAGTATGCAAGTCTCTGCTTGCAGCTACTGGCAGGATATGTCTTTTTCTGCCATCAACTGCTGGAAGGCTTCCAGCGCCGCCTGGCCAGTCACGAGCTGGGCCTTATCCTCCTCCAGGTTTGTCGGTTGGAGCTTGGCGATCCAACCTTCACCATAAGGATCATCATTGACCAGCGCCGGGTTGTTCACGCTAGCCTCGTTGATGGCTATAATCTCGCCGGAGACCGGTGCGGGCACCGGCCCCACCCATTTGCCGCTCTCCAGAGTACCCAGGCTCTTTCCCAGAGCAACGGTGCGCCCCAGCTTCTTAGGGGTCACGGCGACCACCTGGCCGGCTATGGCCTGGCCTGGGTCGGGGACACCTACCGTGACCGTGCCGTCACTCTCGAAGCGAGCCCAGACCAATTTGTCACCGGCAAGGTAGTACAGGTCCTCTGGAATATTGCAGCCTCTCATTTCCGCCATGGTTCTCCTCCCCTAATTATCTTCATCCAAAATCAATGCCTCAGCCACCAAATCACCCACGCCAACGACAAAAACGTCCAGGCCATAGTGCTCTGCCAGCCCTATGATCTGCAGCTTGCAGTTGTCGCACGCCGTGGCCACGACTTGCGCCCCGCTCTCCCGTATCTGGTCAGCTTTCGGCTTGCCCGACGCCAGACGGACTTCATCGTACTCGGGTATGGTGATCACACCGCCCCCGCCCCCACAGCACCAGGCATATTCACCACCGGGCGTCATTTCTAC
>JBFFDV010000321.1:0-2871 GCA_041559215.1 Anaerolineae bacterium
ATGTCGATGCGATCCAACAGTGGTCCGGAGAGGCGCTTCTGATAGCGGCTGACCATGGAGAGGCTGCAGGTGCATTCCTTGACCGGATCGCCAAAGAAGCCGCAAGGGCAGGGATTCATCGCTGCGACTAAGGTGAAGTTGGCAGGGAAGGTGAGGGTGCCTTGGGCGCGACTTATCGTGACTACCTTGTCCTCCATAGGCTGTCGCATCACTTCCAGGACGCGGGTGCCGAACTCGGGTATTTCGTCTAGGAAGAGGACCCCGTGATGGGCGAGACTTATCTCGCCAGGGCGGGGCCAGCGGCCTCCACCGACTAACCCGGCATGGCTGATGGTATGGTGAGGAGCGCGGAAAGGGCGATGGCGGATGAGGGGGGTCTCAGGGGGGAGTAGGGCTGAGACACTGTAGATCTTCGTCACATCCAGTGCCTCGTCGATACTCATACCGGGCAGGATGGAAGGCAATGCGCGGGCCAACAGCGTCTTGCCGGCACCAGGCGGGCCTGTCATGAGAACATTGTGGCCTCCGCTGGCAGCTACTTCTAACGCTCGCTTGACGTGTTCTTGCCCCTTAACGTGGGCCATGTCGGTGACGTATTCGGGAGGCCCCTCCTCTTCGAGATCGTAGTCCGGTTGATAGGGCTGCATCTCCTCGAGTCCCTGGAGTTGCATGGCCAAGTTGCCCAAGCTCTCCGCGGCGATGACCTCCAGGCCCTGAATGAGCGAAGCTTCAGGAGCATCGACGGCTGGCACGAAGACCCTCTTAAAACCGTGCTCCTTGGCCGCGCTCGCCATGGGCAGGACGCCGTCGGTGTGCCGCACGCTGCCGTCCAGGGATAGTTCGCCGATGAAAAGGGAGGAGGAAACATCCGCTCGGAGTTGATCGTTGGCCAGGAGGATGCCCAGAGCGATGGGCAAGTCATAGGCTGGTCCCTCCTTGCGCAGGTCGGCCGGAGCGAGGTTGACGGTGAGACGAGTGCCGGGGAATTGCAGATCGGAGTTCTTGATGGCGGCGCGCACGCGCTCCCGGGATTCCTGTACGGCGGTATCGGGGAGGCCGACGATGGTGAAGCTGGGCAGACCGCGGGAGATATCCACCTCTACCTCGACGATGGCTCCTTCCAACCCGACAACGGCGCAACTGAATACCTTGGCCAGCATATCGCCCTCACCTTTGACGTCAGCGGTAGTTTAACACAGAGCGAGGCGGAAGGCAAGGGGGAGCCATAGGAGGTGAATCCAAGAGATGTAATGGCTTCGGATCTAGTAGTCTATGGGTAGGCCAACTTGATTGCACAATCCCCAGCATTGTGTGCTTCTGACGAGCGGAGCGACTGGAATCTCAGTTTGTCGTGAAGCAGCGAGTCATTTGACCAGTGGAAGAGTGGCTCTGAACTCGTCGGTGCCAGCCTGTTGTAGCAGTTCGAATATTGTCATCTCGGTGGAGCTAATCACAGCGCTGGCTTGACGCATTCGCTCCAGGGCGATATTCCAGTTGTCGAGAGTACGAGAGCCGACGGCATCGCTGGCGATGTGAACCTTGAAGCGAGACAAGGCGTGCGGGGCTCTCTGCGCTACACAGACATGCGCTTCTACGCAAGTGAGGATCAGCGCGTTGCGTCCCGTTTGTCTAGTGGATAATGACGATGCCCGTCAGAGTGCCGCTAGGTACATCCTTCGGCTCGGCGTCACTGCCAATCGGGTATATGTCCCAGCCTTGTGAGGCTACCATCCTGTAGACATCGATGCCCACAGCCTCCATGGAAGGCCTGGACCTGAGAGATATCCGACACTTCTCTCCCTGCATGACCGTGCACGAAGCCTGCTGTCCGCAGAAGGTGTGCCTACAGGAACCTGCGGCAAAACCGAGTGCCAAGTAGTACCCATCGTAGAAGGCCATCGATTCCACCTCATTGACGATAGCGAAGACTTTCTGATACGCCGCCACCCTTTCCTTTATAGTGACCTTGTCCCGCACTATCACCTCGGGCGGTACATCCATCGCGAAGAGGATGGCATAGTCGTATTTGGCCAAGATCTCCCTTAGCTCGCGCGGTTGTAAGGTATGAGGGGGACAATTGGGGTTGGTTCCATACCCGAAACACAATGGGATTTGACATTTCAAAGCGGCCCGCTCGTCCACAGGGATATCCTGGGCTTTGACTATTACAGCCTTGGTGGCGCCCAGCTCAAGGGCCTTTCGTCTATATCTGTCCAAATCAGCCTTCAGTTGCTGCTCGTCTGTCTCGAGCGATATCTTTCGTATTGCTTTGGCCATGTTCACTCCTTTCTTGGACAGGCTTCAGCGCCTCAATGGAAGTCGAGATGAACTCTCACCTGCTCACGGCCTCCATCATCAGCGCGACCATACCGTTCCATGCTGTATTCTTACGCACCGGCATTAGGTCCTGTCATGATGGAACCTGCTCACCTTACTATCGCGGTTCAGTGCTATGTATCTACTGGCCAATTGGCCCCACCATGGGCGCCAGGATCATTCCCGGCCATGGCAACTCCTTCCTATCGCCGTTATGCACAGATTTAACACAAGGCGAGAGGGGAAGGCAAGGAGAAAAAGGGCGCGACTTGGGACGTGGGCCTCTCACTTTTCACCTGGTGTGGCCAACAGAAGGTTGAAGGAAGGCGATTTGGTCGGCGGCATGACAGAGGCTGTGCGGTTGCAAGACGACGGAAAAGCTTGGAAAAGAGGGCTCGAAGTGCTGTGATTGGTTGACGCCTTCTTTCCTTTGGCGTATAATGGCAGTCAAACAGATAGAGGCGGGGGTTTGCCCTCTATCTGGAAATGTCAGTAGAAGGAGGGTTAGATGTCTGAGCTAGCAGGTTCGAAGACCGAAGGCAATCTGAAAGAGGC
>JBFFDV010000322.1:0-2859 GCA_041559215.1 Anaerolineae bacterium
GATGCTGCTGGCCATAGCCTTAGTGGGGATACAACCCCGGTTCAAGCATACCCCGCCAATGCGCTCCTCTTCGACAAGAGCCACCCGAGCCCCCAATTGGGCAGCCCGAATGGCAGCCACATAACCCCCAGGCCCACCGCCGATAATTCCTATGTCAAACCTCTCGCCCATCACGCTCCTTTCGCTTCAGCCTCACTGCGCAGCATTCTTCCCGTCTATCTATGTCTAACCCCAGCTCGCGGGCCAGAGCCACCGCAGTCCTGGCGGGGCTGACAATTGTATTCACCCCTGCCCGCACAGCCAAGGGATCGAGACGGTCACGGTATTCGCCGCGGGGGCGCATGCACCCCAGGTGAATAGGAACAGTCGGGAAACGCAGGCGTGCTTCTATTAGTAGCTCCAGCACCTCTCCAACTGCAGGAGGCTCCCGATCAGAGTAGCGTGTGCCAGGAGTGGGAATGAATACGATGAAGATCAGACCCTCCAGGCCCAGCTTCTCCAGGATATCCAAAGCTCGGTACTCTCCCGCTATGCGGCCGCCTTTCAACCCAACAGTGATGTGGGGCAACACGGTGCCGTAGGAACGGAGAAGCTGATAGGTAGATACATATTCCTCGACGCCGCACTCAAGGCCATATACCGCTCTGATGGTGTCATCGTCGCCCACAAAGTCGAAGGAGATTATGTCAACAAAAGGCCCGATGAGCTCAGCCTCTGCCTGGCCGATCAAACCCACATGCCAATTCATGATCCGCCCGGGGCACATCTCCTTCACTTTATCCAAGTAGCTGGTCACCGGTACCCGTCCCGTGCGATCGCACCCTCCAGAGATAAGGCAACTTGTTGCTCCCTCGGGATCAGCCTCCCAGATAGGGACCATGGATCTAAGATAGTGACCACCACAGTGAGCGCAATCCAGCTCGCAGTGAGCTCCGGTGAGGCTCACTACCAGAGTGCTCAGGGGATAGTCAAAGCCGATTGTGGGAGGGAAATTGGCCTGACGGACGTGCCAGGCTTGTTCCAATCGATCATCCATGGCTCTAAATCATGCCTCAATCGTGTCACGGACGGGGACCTTTAGTTCACCCACCTCCTTCGTAAGGAAACCAAGCATGATCTCGTGGCGCCCTGCTGACAGCCGCTCGCCCCGAACTTTGACCACAACCTCCCTTCCCAAGCTGAGAGAGAAGGGCGCTTGAGACGAGACATCCACCGCTTCGAGCTTATCTGTGCCATTCAGCAAAAGGAATACGTCCTCTGGTGGATACTCTTTCCCATCAACATGGAGTGCAACGAACTTGATGGCGGTACCAGAAGCCAGGACATTCCTGATAGTGAACTCAAAACCTTCGTCCTCGTTATGCAAACTCCCTTTGACGTACAGCTTGGCCAATAGCAGAGAAGGTATCCGCATCCCCATTCCTCGCAAAAGCGCACTACCGCCCTGCCCTAAGGCAAGGCGGAGGTTCGAGGTATCTCGGTAGATCCAAGTTGCTTATCAGAAATAGTAATACCCAACGAAGTATAACAAATCTCACCACCCTGGGCAAGCTATCCGCCACCACGGCTTGAGCCGCAATTAGGCGCAAGACCCAAGATGCAGGGGTATGAACGACGCGAGGGGACATTCTTCTATGAAGATAACCCAGGGCAGGTCCCTCGCGCTCCCCCGGCTTTTGCTGCGCAACGCCCACCAACTACGCTTGCCTAGCCACCTGGAATATAATATACTATAGATAAGGCTATGGCAGAGAGGCTTGCCTCCAATTTAGCCATGGGGGGGCATCTTGGACGATCTGGAGAGACAAACGACATACAAGACGATATTAGAAGAGATACCTGACAAGGAAGATCGGCAGACCAATATAAGAGGAATACTGAGAGAAGTCGTCGAGACCGCGGTCTTGACCCTAGTGATCTTCCTCATAGTACGCCTGGCCTTTCAGAACTTCCGTATCGAGGGCCACAGTATGCAACCTAACCTCCATCACGGCCAGTTCTTAATCGTCAATAAGCTGGTCTATTATCTCCATCCTCCGGAGCGGGGCGATGTGGTTGTTTTCCACTCTCCGCAGAACCCCCGTAAGGACTTCATCAAACGAGTTGTGGGGCTCCCGGGAGAGGAGGTGGAGATAAGGGAAGGACGGGTCTTTGTCAATGACGTTCGGCTGGAGGAGACGTACATAGCACGGCCGAGCAACCCTTCCTGGGGACCAGAGGTAGTAGGCGAATTCGAGTATTTCGTACTTGGAGACAACCGCAGTAACAGCAGCGACTCGCGCAACTGGGGCATGCTGGATGGAGACGCCGTAATCGGCAAAGCGTGGATCTCTTACTGGCCCCCTCAGCACTGGGGCATCGTACCTCACTATTCCTTCGCTGCTGTCGAATAGGAGCTTGCCAGCCAGTGAGTATTTGGGGCATGCTCGACGGAGAGCCGATCATCGGCAAGGCGTGGACCTGCCACTGGGCGCCTCAAGAATGAGGTCTGGCACCCCACTGTAGCTTCGTCCCTGGACAAAGGAGAGGAGATGGTTGCGAAAGCTTTATCACCTGCCCTCGATGATCAGTCGAGAGTTCCCCTGGTCGAGTTTCCACCCCAAGACCTGGTGGAGATCATCGAAGAACTTACCCCAGAAAAGGTAGCCAGTCTCATCGATGTCACCGATCTCAAAGCCGACACTCAGGAGCCTAAGATCAAGAAAATGGTCGACTGGGCGTTGGACTATGGCTTCTACTCTATCTGTGTCAACCCGGTAGAGGTCGATCTTCTACCCAGGTTACTCAAAGGTAGCCCGGTCAAGGAGTGCTACGTGCTCGACTTCCCCCTGGGAAAGTCCTCTATTGAGGGTAAGCGGC
>JBFFDV010000323.1:0-2820 GCA_041559215.1 Anaerolineae bacterium
CTTTGTCAGTCTGTGGCGTGTTTATCTGAAAGAAGCTGGTGGCGGAGATCCGAAATGACCTTTCGGCTAGGTTCTCAGTGATATAGTTATCTCCCACATAGGTTATAGGAGTGCCGTCTTCTAGCAAAAACACGCAGGAGATGGGTATATCCACCTCCAGGGCTGGCGGTGTTTCTCCCAGCGTCTCTAGGATCAGCAGTTGCTGGCCGGTCGTTACGCCGGCTCGAATGGACACCCTTCCGAGTTCCTGGAAGTCTATCTGCAGGTCGGCGAAGATATCCGCCACCAAAGGATGCATGATGGGGCATTCTTGTATAGCTACAACGCGGTGTTTCGTTGCAGCCATGAAACCAAGCTTCCCATTTTCGTCGAGGTGGAGTTGGACGTGGTTGCGGTAGTGCCAAGGTTCGGACATACCGATGGTGGGTTGCACACGGACATCACTCAGGTGACCAATACGCTTTAGTTGGGATCGCAGAATATTCTCGCGAAGGCTCAGTTGGGTTTCATAGGCGATGTGCTGCCATTGGCAACCTCCGCACGTGCCAAAATGGGGGCAACGAGGTTCGACCCGCTGCGCAGAAGAGGTTATGACCTCAAGCAGACGGGCGCGAGCGTACTTAGCCTTCTCCTCGGTCAGTTCAACCAGGACGTCCTCGCCGGGCAGGGCATAAGGCACGAAGATCACCTTGCCCTCGTGCCGCGCTAAGGCGTCGCCACCCTGTGCTATGTCGGTTATTTTGACTCGTATTTCGCTCATACCACTACTGGGGCTGCACGGGCGTTCAATGAAGCCAGAATCTCCCAACCCATGCCTTAGCTGCAAAGACTAGAGCATTTCCGCCATGAGCCGGTATTGCATGCCGAAGCTCGCGGCGACTGCCGGGTACGTGATGTAGCCTCTGTGGACATTTACGCCCTTGGCCAATGCCGGGTCTTCCTTTACGGCGTCGGTGAAGCCTTTGTTGGCCAACTTGACCGCATAGGGTAATGTAGCGTTAGACAGGGCGTAGGTGGAAGTGCGGGGGACTGCTCCCGGCATATTGGTTACGCAGTAGTGGATGACACCGTCCACCACGAAGATGGGGTCGCTGTGGGAGGTGGGACGTGTGGTCTCTATACACCCTCCCTGGTCGACCGCTACATCCACTATGACGCTGCCCGGTTTCATGGTACTGATCATCTCTCTGGTCACCAGGCACGGAGCCTTTGCTCCGGGAAGGAGCACTGCGCCGATTACCACATCGGCTCGCTTGACTGCTTCAGCGACGTTGAGCGGATTGGAGGCGAGGGTCAGTAGGTTGCCATGGAGTACCTCACTAAGGTAGCGCAAACGATCGGTGTTGATATCGAGAATCAGGACGCTGGCGCCCATACCTAAGGCCATTTGGGCGGCGTTGATGCCAACCGTGCCTCCCCCGATGATCACCACGTCGGCAGGCAACACTCCTGGGACCCCTCCAAGGAGCTTGCCCCGCCCTCCACTTGTCTTCTCCAGGTAGCGGGCGGCCACTTGAATCGACATTCTTCCAGCTACTTCGCTCATCGGGGTCAGGAGCGGCAATGAGCCGCCTGGTAGCTGAACCGTCTCGTAAGCGATGGCCGTCGTCCCGCTCTCCATCAGCGCATGAGTTAGCTCTTTCTCTGCCGCCAGGTGGAGGTAGGTGAACAGAAGGAGATTCTCTCGTAGAAAGTCATATTCCTGTGGCAGGGGTTCCTTCACCTTCATCACCATCTCGGCTTGTTCGAAGGCATCGGCGTGACTCGGCACCGTTTCCGCCCCAGCGGCGATATATTCACTGTCTGGGAAACCGCTACTCTCGCCAGCCCCGGTTTCTATAAGAACTCGATGTCCAGCCTGCGCCAACATGTGAGCTCCCGCTGGCGTGAGGGAAACTCGATACTCATTGTCCTTTATCTCCTTCGGGATACCGATGATCATACTTAATCCTCCTGTATTTCGGGTAGGGTGATAATATGCCACTGGTCAACCCTCTCATCATAGGCCAGTTCAAAGCTTTCATCGTCCTCCGTTCGCACTCGGAAGTGGAGGGCTGAGGGGGTTCGCCACGATTTTTCTACTGTCTTGACAACATACCGTTGATCGTCGAAGTTGAAGGAGAGAGGCCGTTCTCCGTACCTGCTTCCTGAGTAACACTCGACCTGGATGGTTTTGTCCATCTCCTCTATCCCAAATCTACTCTGGAGTTGTCCCCTATGTCCACCTTCTTGAAGCTGCCCGTCACCCAAGAATAGCTACCTACAAGAGATTCCCGAAGCATGGCGTGCTCTATGCGAGCTCCCTGATCAATAATCGAATCACTGATTATTGAGTCTTCTATCACCACGTCTGCGGCGACAGACACATAGGGGCCGATGACGGAGTTGCTAATGGAGGCCGAGGGAGCTATGTACACCGGGGGGAGAATTACTGAGTTATTGGTTTCTATCTCCTGACCGCCACTTCTTCTTAGCAAGTAGCGGTTGGTTGTGAGCAGGGTTTCTGGCTTGCCGCAGTCTTCCCAAACTTCGACGCTGCCTACTTCTAGCTTGGCTCCTCGATCTACCATTAACTGAAGGGCATCTGCCAGATAATACTCCCCTTTGGTCTTGATGTCCTCCGTCAGCACCGCCTCCAAACCTTTCAGCAGGAGGGGCGAGTTCTTGATATAGTACATGCCCACGAGAGCCAGGTTGGAGATAGGTTCATCAGGTTTTTCAACGAAGCGGGTGATGAAGCCTTCCTGGAGTGTAACCACGCCGAAGCGGCGTGGATCGTCAACCTCTCTGAC
Source organism: Anaerolineae bacterium (assembly GCA_041559215.1). GTDB lineage: Bacteria > Chloroflexota > Anaerolineae > UBA7937 > B3-Chlor > JBFFDV01. The sequence goes on from JBFFDV010000323.1 coordinate 2,793, forward strand.
GAAGGCTACCCCATCGGACGAGATATCC
>JBFFDV010000324.1:0-2799 GCA_041559215.1 Anaerolineae bacterium
CACCTACCATCTCACTGGCTTTGATGTCAGCCCTACCAGGAAGGTTCCTGGAAACCGGGAAACCGATCTCAACATCCAGATCTTGCATGTCCATGCTGTAATATGCGGCAAATGGAGGCCCTGCAGGTTGTTCTCCTAACTCTCCCAGATACTGAGCAATAGTACCATAGGCTCGTCCGAATACTTGGGGTAGATCCTCCACGGATGTTCTCGTGCGAATCGACAGAGCAGGTTGGGAAGATTGTTCCCTGACTTCACACTTGTAAGACATATCGTTTCCTCCTTACTTTTGACAAAGTGCGACAGGACGTATTAGCAAGTATATCACTTTTCCCACGTGCAGACCCGGGCATGTATCGGCGCACTGGAGAAGCATGCATGCGGGCGTCGGCTGTGAGGAAGCGCGCCAGGCCGCGCTGTGGAGGGAACGACTCAGCCGTTGCTAGCTTGCGGAGAAGTATCTCCGCATCCGGTCGAAGTAATGCTCCACCCACCCTTCTTCATATTGCTGCCCTTGACCCTCGGGAATGTTACTGTGGTAGAGGGTTATGCGGGTGCCTCCCTCAACCTCCTCCAGCACGATCTCGAGTCGGGAATCGGGACTGTCAGGCGGGAACTCGGTTGTACGCCACGACTGAACAATACGGCGGTTTGGCTCCAATTGTTCGTTAACCCCCTCGATCCAGCCATCCCACATCGAAAAGCTAGTTCCAACCTCCGGGACTATCTCGGCAGTTGCGTCGATGAAGGCGGCGTGCTCCTGGCTGCTTAGCCAAGCCTGGTAGATTCGCTCGGCGCTCGCCGGGAGAATGGTGGACAGTTCGAAGTTCTCTGACATGTTCACCTCCTTCTAGTTAGAGCCACTTGTATACCCGTAGGATACCGCTGACTCCCGACTCCGCGTGGCGGAACGATATATCAGCGCTGCCAACGGCGGGACGTCCTGCCTCATATTGGCCACCGGACTTGACAAGTTCTGCTCCGTATAGTATACTGGCGGTCACTTCGCTCTGCAATCTCATCAAGTCGCTGAACTGTGTGCTCCATCTCTCGCCTATCGACCCCAAAGCAGGATTCCTCAAAGCGCTCCCTATTCCGAGAAATGCTCTTCTTTTGTTAAGAGGACCTCATGCCAATCTATGGCACCTGATGGGGGCGGAGAAATCTCTCTCCACTCTAGGGACCTGTCTTCAATTGTATGATGCAGGCCTAATATAAATTCCTCTTTGGCTCTGGGAAGATAGATGTGTTGAAGAGCAAGCGCGGGCACTTTTGATGTTGTATCCTGAGACGGTTCCAGAGAGTTTCTAGTTCGCTTGGGTTTTCGATCCTATGTTCCACGTGTTTCAGAAGGATCATCTCAGATTGACTTCGGCCAATCTGACTTTAGCTTGCCTATCTCCGGAGAAGCACACTCTGCAGCTTGCCACCAGGACATGTGTGCCGAGTCGCGCAGACTGGGCAGATGGTCAGTCCGAAAATCAAATAGTACGCCACGTGAAAGGCGAGATAACCGGCGGCGAGGGCGATGCCAAGTTTGCCGATCCAGAAGAGCGGGAAGATTATCAGGCCCAGCCAACTGAGAGAGGCGAGGGTAGCATAAATCTCAAAGCGTTTCCTCGACTTGACAACCTTCTTCCGGCTGTACATGAGCTTCGTCAAGATGCTCGCCGGCATGATGCCGGCAATCGCTGGGCAGAAGCCGCCGACATAGGGACACTCCTGGTATGCGCAGCAGTAAGTCTGGAAGTAACAGGTTGCCAAATAGAACGCGAGAAACACCACCGAGAAGATGAAATTGAAGGTCCAAAGATATAAGAAAACCAGGATGAGGAGGGCAAGAAACGGTACCGTCAAAGCGAAATAGAGTCGCTTCCTCCGATAGGGGACGCAAGACATGTCGAGTTTGACCTCATCAGACATCTCTACACTCCATCTGGCTTACAACTTTTCCACGGCGGTGACAGAGACGACCCCATGCCCTGCCTTTCACTCCTCCGGAAGCGACAACGCCCACACCAGCACCGTACCGGAGGTGTGGGAATCGCCATACTGGCCGCTCCCCGCAGCGAGTTGCCTGCCGTCGGGCGACCAGGCCACACTCCATACCGGAAGTGTGTGCTCATCCCGTAGGGCCAGCTGCTCACCAGTATCCGCATTCCACAAGTAAACTTTGGCATCCTGGCCCGTAGAGGCAAGCGAGCGCCCGTCGGGTGACCAAGCTACGCCGCGCACCCAGCCCACGTGTCCGGACAGGGCCTGCAGCAACTCGCCATTCTCCGGATCCCAGAGCCTTACTTGGCCATCCTGGTGCGCCGAAGCCAGCACGCGCCCGTCAGGGGACCAGGCCAGACCGTTTGCGTCGCTCCTCCTGTCTGTGTAACCGACAAGCGCGCTCCGTTGCTCACGTCGCTCGGCGTCCCACAGGTAAATGCCTCCAGCCAATTCGCCGGAAGCTATAGTGCTTCCGTGAGGTGACCAAGCTACGCTGATAATCATGGAGCTGGAAGGGCTCTCCAGTGAGTACAATAACTCCCGCGCTTCGATATCCCACACCTGGACCGGTCCCTCTGCGGTTCCTACGGCCAACTGATTCCCGCTCGGTGACCAAGCTACGCTGAAAGCCCAGCCTGTATTCAGTACGGATAGTTCTTGGTACGTTTCAACATCCCATAGCCGGACGGTCCCATCCTGATTCGCCGAAGCCAGCAGGCTACCGTCAGGCGACCAGGCGACGCCCCACACGTAGCTGGAATGCCCCTCCAGTTCAGCCAAGGCCTGAGACGTCGAGACGTCCCA
>JBFFDV010000325.1:0-2760 GCA_041559215.1 Anaerolineae bacterium
AGTGGAAATCCCAGCCTTCGAACCAGCCGAGGCCCACCAGAAATGCATATGTCCCTGCACCTCCCGCTAAGCCCGTGGTTTCCACATCGAGAAAGGCGCTCCTGTGTAACTCCAGCGCTCTGAGGTCAGGGTCGCGTCCGATCCCGGCTACCGTCTCCGGAAGGTGAGCCAATGCAGTGGCGATGTCGATGTGTCCGTGCTGGTAGCCCTGGGGATAGACTTGGTCAACAACGACGCAGGGTCCACGCTCGGTCTCGATGATCTCCCCACCAACCAGCTCCTCAACCGGCTTAGAGGGCTTTCTCGGCCGCCGCTCGAGGCCTACGATCCCTAGCCGAACTCCTAGGCGTTCGAGTTGCTCGCGAAGGTCCTCAGGCATTCCTGGCTTCCGCTATCAGACGCAGGGCGTTCCTCTTTCCGTGCGTGCCGATCTCGCCCTCCGGCCCCACACAGGAGGGACACCCTGCCGCACAGTCGCAATCCCTGACCAACTGCTCCGCCGCTTCCAGGAGCTGGTCATGGATGCGATACAGTTTCTCGGCGAAACCGATGCCTGCCGGCACCTTATCATAAATGAAGATGGTTGCTTCCCCAGTGTGGGGTGATCGTATCTCAGGCTTCACACCGATGTCCCGCGGGTCGCACATGAGGAATAGAGGGGCGACGTTGACCAGTACGTTGGAGAGACCCACAAGCCCACTCTCCAGATCCGCCTTGGTGAACATCCCCATCACCCTCTCAGGGAAGCTGAGCCAATAGGCTGTGGTCTGCATCTCCTGCTCTGGAAGCCGGACATCTCCCCAGCCAACGTTCTCATGGGTCCACATCTTTACCTTTTTGTAGATGGTGGGCAGGGCGGAGACGAGGACCTCTCCGTAGGCCTTGTGGCAACCGTCAAACCCCTCGGACTTGAATTGGTCTATCACTCTCACCTGCACCGCCAGCTCAGCATCGGTGTAGTAGTCGACGTCGACCTGGGTGGCGTAGGCCTTTTTCTCCTCCCAGTCGAGCTCCTCGATCTGGTATTGCTGTCCCTCGTGGATGTAGATCGCCTCTTCGTGCACCATGGTGGGCGCACTGAAGCTATCCACCTCGCCGATGACGCGCGGCTCATCCTCTGTGGTGTCGATGATCACCACGTTGTCCCTGGCCGCCGTGCGCAGGCTGATCTCATCCGCAGGGTACGACTCTGTGCTCCAATGATATGTGTCCTCGACCTTGTGTAGGATACCCTGCTCTGCCAAGAAGTCCAGTATCTGATCGATAGATTGCCCGCCATACCACTCCCCTTGCCGAAAAGGGAGCTCGAAAGCGGCGCACTTGATGTGGCTCAGCAGGATGAGCAGGTTGTCCGCATTGATCAGGGCATGTTCGGGCGGTTGGGAGAAGAAATACTCGGGATGGGTGATGATGTACTGATCTAAGGGAGCGGAGCTGGCCACGAGCATGGCGCAGGAGACATCGGCCCGTCTGCCGGCTCGTCCCGCCTGTTGCCAGGTGCTGGTTATCGTGCCGGGATATCCTGTGATGACACAGGAATCCAGTTGGCCGATATCTATGCCCAACTCGAGAGCGTTGGTGGCCACCACACCGCGCACTTCTCCATCGCGAAGCCCTCTCTCGATCTCCCTGCGCTGCTTGGGAAGATACCCCCCACGATACCCTCTGACCTTGTCATCGTCCCAGCGCTTGGACTTCATGTCCTCTCTGAGGTAGGAAAGAAGGATCTCCACCGTCTGTCGCGTTCGGGCGAAGACGATGGTCTGGATGTCGTTCTGCAAGAAGTTCCTGGTCAGGGCACGAGCCTCATGGATCGAGGAGCGCCGGATACCCAGTTCTCGATTCACCACCGGGGGGTTGTAGAAGATGAAGTGCTTCTGCCCCTTGGGGGAACCATCGTTGTCTACGAGAAGCACGTCCTCCCCGATCAGTTTTGTCGCCAACTCCTCCGGATTGGCGATGGTGGCCGAGGAGAGGATGAAGATGGGCTTGGTGCCGTACCAGTCGCAGATGCGCCTCAACCTGCGGATTACGTTGGACAGATGGCTGCCGAACACGCCGCGGTACTGGTGAACCTCGTCTATGACCACGTATTGGAGGTTCTCGAAGAGCTTCACCCACTTGGTGTGGTGGGGCAGGATGCCGGTATGTAGCATATCGGGATTGGTGATCACGATGTGACCTGCAGCCCGGATGGCTTTTCTGGCGTTGACGGGGGTATCGCCGTCATAGGTGTAGGTCTTGATATCAACATCCAGAGCGGTGACCAAGCCGTGGAGTTCGTCGAGTTGATCCTGGGATAGGGTTTTGGTGGGGAAGAGATAGATGGCCCGCGAATGCGGGTTCTGGAGCAGGGAGTTGAGCACCGGGATGTTGTAGCAGAGCGTCTTCCCCGAGGCGGTGGGAGTGACGACGACGACATTCTCGCCTCTTTGGGCGGCCGCGATCGCCGAAGCCTGATGGGTAAAGAGTCGCTCGATGCCCCGCGCTCTCAGCACGTCCACCAAGCGAGGATCCACGCCGGGCGGGAAGTCGGCGAAAGATCCCTCCCTGGTCGGCGTGATTTGCCAGGCGGTGACTTGCCGCATGAGCTCTGGGGCATTCTCCATCTGGGTGAGGACTTGGCTTAGGTTCATGGCCGGTCTGGAAGTGAAAGGGAATAGAACCGATGTTCAGTATACCACGAGTTCTATCTGCAGTCAAGGAGGGGAGAGCCGGAGCGTCGTGGGCTTGGCTTAACCTTGCCGGGACGCGCGGGGC
>JBFFDV010000326.1:0-2738 GCA_041559215.1 Anaerolineae bacterium
GGCACAGACCGAAACTACGGCGATGAAGACCAAATCAAGATATAAGAAAATCGAGCTGAAGTCACCCGTGAAGTACGCGGCGAGGCTCAGACCGCAGGCGATTAGCAGGGAGACCGCGGTGAACTGTGCAGTACGCTTTATCCCATAGCGCTTGGGCAGAGTCTTTACACCAGTCTCCTTATCCTGAGGAAAGTCACGGATATCTATCATCCCCCGCCCACCAAACATGGCGAAAAAGAACATGGCGGCCAAAAGCCACAGTTCCGGGCTCAAGCGGCCAGCCACGCCCCCCATGAGCACGTACAGGAATTGCAGTAGCCCCAGAGTAAGGGCGCGGGTTAAGGGGTTCTCGAAGAGGTGTAGAGCCAGGCCGACGATGACAGCTAGAATGATGCCCCAGGGCAGCAGAGTTCGGGGGGCGAGCAAGGAAGTCAGAACGAAGCTGGCAGCAATGAAAGTGGAGGAGAAAGCAAGCCCTGTCCGTGGGGAGATGGAGCCATCGGCCAGGGGGTTGTGGCGGACTGCAGCCCGAGGTCCCTCTATATCCAGGTCGCGGTCGGCATAGAAGTCTAGCGAGAAGCCGCCCACAGCCAGGAACCACCCGGCCACGGTCATCCACAGCGAACGGATGGCCCCTGCGCCAGCGGTGAAGGCTGCCGCGCCAGTGATGAGCGCCACCATCGCGGTGCGGTTGAGGCGGAGCAGCCAGAAGAAGGCCGCGGGTTTGGAGAACTGGTTAGTCTCAGCCATGCTGGTATATTGCAATGCTACTCTTCCCACGTAATGATCTCCTCACAGTAAGGAGTATATGGTCTTATACAATCATAGTTCCTATCGAACCTCAACTTCGGATCGATTCGTGACAGAAAAATCTGCACTGGCCGGTGATATGCTTTCCTGCAAATCTCTCTCGTATCCAACCCCAATTTGATGCAGGCATCCAAAACAGGGCACGGGTTCCACCACCTCGTTATCAGTCTCCCCTCGCTTCTTTGGACAATCTCTCCATCTTTCGGCATGGAGATTCCCAAATAGATTTCGTAGAACGAGGTGTAAGCATCAAGAAGGGGGTCCCCTGTTTTCTCCAAGGTCCCTAGCTGCTCGTCCAACCACGATAGCCTCTTCTGGATCACACACTGTTCCAGGTATTTCAGAGCCTCGTCTAAGCCAACCTCGTTTGCCACAGACAGAATGGCTGCAAATAGGTTCGTGAAGTCCTCTCCTCGTTTCTGGTATTCTTGTTTTATCACCTGGAAGTGTATCTCGTCCATAGCTGGAGTCACCTTATCGCCAATCTCGTGCATGTTCTCTTTTGAAAAACGCGGAGAAGTGAGGGTCATCCAGTCGCCCTCCTTAACATGGGGCCCGCCTGGTTGCGACAGGCGGAGCCCCGTGCTATACTATGCTCGCCGAGGGTGCCGCTGCGCACGCCAGTCCTTGCCTCTGTTTTGCACCAACCGCGAGGTCGTACCCTCCCCGCCATCCGACAGATTCTACCAGAGGATGCAGGCCAAGGACAAGCCGTTTGAGCGGGGATCGGATACCCAACACCTCGCGAGGGAGGCAAGCCCGGTACGCATTTCTGAGTGAAGGTCACCGTGGAAAGGAGGGGATATGCGTGTACCTGAGAGGATTCGAAGCATTGCCCCGCCAGCGATAGATGTGATCAACGCCCGTGCTGAGGCACTGCGGCGAGAGGGGGCACAGGTCATCAGCTTGGGACAGGGCGTCCCAGACTTTCCCATGGTGTACGCGGCGATTGAGAGGGCAAGAAGTGCCCTCGAAGAGTTTGATACCCATATCTACAGCGCTGACGCTGGCCTTCTCTCCCTGCGGCAGGCCCTGAGCGCGGCGCTGGCCGAGCAGAACGAGATGGAGGTGGACCCCGAGAGGGAGATCATTGTCACGGCCGGGGCCAATCAGGCCTTCGTGTTGGCCTTGCTCACGCTCCTGGAGCCCGGCGACGAGGTGCTTCTGCCCTCCCCCTTCTACTTCGACCACGAGATGGCCATCCGCATCGTGGGCGGGGTCCCAGTGGAGGTGCCCCTGTCGGAAGAGACAGGCTTCCAGTTGCGGATGGAGGACCTGGAGCCCTACCTGGAGACCCACCCTCAGGCGCTGGTGATCGTTTCTCCGAATAACCCCACCGGAGCAGTCTACCACCCGCAAGAGCTACGGCGGATCGGCCGCACCCTGGCTGCCAAGGGGATTGTCATCATCAGCGACGAAACCTATCAGCACTTTGTTTATGAAGGCGCTGAGCATCTGAGCCTAGCTTCTATCCCTGAGGTACGCGCTCAAGTGATCACCATTGGCAGCTTCTCCAAGACCTTCAGCATGACGGGGTGGCGGGTGGGGTATCTGGCGGCTGAAACGGCTTTCATCCAACAAGCGCTGAAAGTCCAGGACGCAATGCTCGTTTGCGCTCCGATCATCTCGCAGAAAGCGGCCTTAGGAGGTTTGAGCGAGCCCCTTGGGGAGATCGCTCGGCGACGGGAGATCCTGGACGGACGACGCCTTTTCCTGATCGAGCGCCTGGCCGAGATCCCACAACTGACGTGGCACCCCACCTATGGGGGCTACTTTGCTTTCGTGCGGGTTGAGGACTGCAGCGACTCGACCAGCCTGGCGCTTGACATCCTGGACAGCGTCCACGTGGCAACGATTCCAGGCAGCGCCTTTGGACAGCATGGCGAGGGGTACCTGCGCCTCTCCTATGGGTCAGTCGAGTTGCCGGA
>JBFFDV010000327.1:0-2727 GCA_041559215.1 Anaerolineae bacterium
AGATCTCACAGCTGCTGTGGGCTGCTCAGGGAATCACCGATCCTAGAGGTTTGCGCGCTGCGCCTTCAGCCGGAGCCCTCTACCCTCTGGAGCTATACGTGGCGGTGGCTGAAGGCGCTTACCATTATCTGCCAGAAGGGCATGCGCTTCGGGTTGTGTCGGAAGAAGATCTGCGTCACGGTCTGTGGGAAGCTGGCTTGAGCCAAGGCGCTCTGCAGGAGGCGCCAGCGATCTTTATCGTTACCGCCGTCTATCAACGCACCGAGGCCAAATACGGAGAACGGGCTGAGCGATACGTCGAATTGGAGGCGGGCCACGCCGCTCAGAACATCCTCCTGCAAGCGGTAGCCCTGGAATTGGGGGCGGTACCCATAGGTGCTTTCTACGATGAGCAAGTCCAGGCTGCCCTCGCTTTGCCTCCTGACCACCAACCCCTTTATCTCATTCCTGTGGGCCATCCGGGAGGATAGCATGGCGTTCGGGTCTATTCCCACTCTATGGTGGAAGGCGGTTTACTAGTCACATTATGTACCACCCTATTCACCCCTGGCACCTCACTGACGATATGCATGGAGATACGGGCCAGCGCCTCATGAGGTAAGGGTACCCGCTTAGGAAGCCATTAGCGTTCAGGATTACTCCTCCCAGGTTCTTGCCTCGGCCAGGATCCTCTCCTTGAGCTCCTTCATCTCACAGTGCCAAGGTGAACCGAGGGAGGTTCCTCCTTGTACGCTGATACGACAGTCTGCTTCGCGCATTCTGTGTATCAAAGTCCGATTTTCTTTGCAAATTTATGTGGGATAATGTTGGATAATGTGGGATATCTTACTATTTGAAGATGTAGAAGGTCCCGCGCTTGTCACCAATCTTGAGGAGAATGTCCCTTTCTACCAGGTCCGCGAGATCGCGACGGATCGTCTCCTCGCTCACATCGGGACACAGTTCTCGATACTCCTTATTGGTGATGCGCTGATGATCTAGAAGGTATGCCAAGGCCTGCTCCTGGCGCTCGTTCAACTTCAGATGCGCCCAACGCTCGACATCCACCCCGTCGCTGAGCAGGCTTTCCCCATGCCCGTACAGGGTCACCTTGAACCCGTCGGCTGTCTCCAGAAACACAGGCGGAGGTAAATCGTGCTCCCGCATTAGTCTGATCATGCGGTCGATGCCATACCCCAGCTTCTCGATGAACCCCATATCGGCCAAAACCTGAACGATAACTTCATTGCGGGAGAATCTTTCATCTACGATGTTGTCCACCGTGACATGACCGGGCAGACGACCGGGGCTGTAAACCTCTATGCGGTCGCTGAAGAAAAGAACCCTGATCTCCTGTCCCCTGATACTATAGTCCCGGTGGGCCACTGCATTGACAATGGCCTCTCGTACCGCCTCTATCGGATACTCGGTGCGTTCCTCTCGCTCCCAGCTTTTCAGGCGAGCCCCCTTACGCATATTGGCCACCAGGAAAGCCTCGGCCCTCCGTATCTGCTCTGGCAGAGTATCGCGAATGTCCTCGCGCACGTATTCGTCACCCATTTCCCGGCCGGCATAACGTACCACGATCATCTCGCAGTTGCGGAAGAAGAGAGAAGGATCCTTTCCGTAGAGGAGAAGGCCAGCGTTGGTGGGACGGTATCGTCTGCCTCTTTTGACCAGACAACCTCGTTTCCACAGTGCCTCCTTAGGAGAACTGCCAGGGGGTGTCTCCAACAGTGATAGGTATCGCTCCACCTTCTCCATGTCGAGGTCTTCCATGGTAGCGCCCCGGGCGACCTGGGATTCGAAGTTCTCCTCCCCCCGTTCCATCATCAGGCGACGCAACTGCCGGGGAGGTAAAGCTTTGTTGCGGGGACCGTCGCGGATGAGATACTTACTCCTGATGCTATATACATGAGGCAAGCCCGGAGGAACGGTAACTAGCAACAGGTTATCACCATCCGTGCTGATAATCTCGGGCATAGGAATGATGAGGGGAGGGTCGCAGAGAAGCGCCGCCTGGAGGGCTAAGTCAAGGGTATTCTCAGGGTCCTTCAGGCCTACTATCCTGGGCTCCCTAGGATCAACGCCAATGAGCACCCTGCCTCCGTCCGCGTTTGCCATGGCCGCCAGGATTTCGGCCAATCTTCCAGCTGAGGTCGCACTCTTCTTGAAAGCAACCTGCTGGCCCTGACCCTGCTCGCACAAAGCTAGGAGTTCATCTTTATTCAAGGAGTTTTTCTCCTCGACTGAGGCTTTTTCCCGATATCGGCAGGTGGCTGCATCAACGCTATGGGCACCACCTCATCCATCCTCTCTACAAAGATGAACTTCAGGTCCCTCTTCACCTTCCTCGGTATCTCCTGCATATCTTTCTCGTTCCTCTTGGGGAGGAGGACTGTCTTCAGCCCTGCCCGATGGGCGGCCAGCACTTTCTCCTTGAAACCGCCGATGGGCAATATCCTCCCTCTCAGGGTTATCTCGCCCGTCATTCCCACTTCACGATGGACTGGACGCTTGGAGAGAGCCGAGATCAGGGCTGTAGCGATGGTGATGCCCGCTGAGGGTCCGTCCTTAGGAATCGCTCCCTCGGGCACGTGGACGTGGATATCTAACTTATCGAAGTTCTTCTTCTTGATCCCCAGATCAACCGCATGGGATCGGGTATAGCTCAGAGCGGCTTGCGCCGACTCCTGCATGACGTCACCCAACTGGCCGGTGAGGATTAGGTTACCCTTGCCATCCATG
>JBFFDV010000328.1:0-2676 GCA_041559215.1 Anaerolineae bacterium
CGTCAGCCGCCCTCACCATTGATTCAACACCATAGATATGCGCGTCGGTGAACCGGAAGGTTGTGATGCCATTTGGCATGAGCACGACATGGTTACCTCCAAACCCAGACATGTAGGGAACCAGGAAGAAATCACCGTTTGCGGTGCGATAAGGCATAGACCAGAAAGAAATGTGGTACATGGCATCACCATACTGATTGCTCTCGCCGGTGGGCAACCCACGCACGTCGGTTTGGTACAAGGCCTCGGCCAGCTTTCCGGCATGGAGGAGTTGTCGCCCCTCGTGTTGGCCACCATTTTGGAATAGCCTCGCGACCTTGGCAACGTCATCAACCGTTGGGTATAAGCCATAGCCAAAGATCGCTATGCCCCTACTTCCATCTGGTTCGTGCGTACGCATAATAGGAGCGTGCCGGATGCCAATGGGTTTGTACACCTCTTCGAGCACCATGTCCCAGATGTCAGCATCCGGACCTTCTTTGCTCTTCAGAAAGCTGTCCATGGCGACAGAGAGGACGAAGGTGTTGATGGAGTTGTAACGGGCGATTTCGCCGGGGCCCCAGGGATAGTTGCCGTACGAAAAACAGACGTCCAGTTTGTCCTGGGCGTTCCTGGCCTCCAGGAATCTGTCGAACTTGGGCTCATCTTCCTCTGCCGTGATGTTCTCGAGATCTGGCCTGTCCCCGATGCCCGTCGCCATATTCAGTGCATCGCCAAAGGTGACCTCGTCCCACCCATCGTGAGCGGCGGTGACCTCAACGTAGTCTGCGATCTTGAGATCGAACACCTCTTCGCCGTAGTTCTGGGCCAGCCGCAGCATGGCGATCGCAGCGCCCATCGACTTTGTCACCGAGAACGCCCCATGCCGCATGTAGCGGCAATAGGGGAACTCGCCATAGCGCGTAAAACAGGTTTGCAGGTAGATAGTGTCGTCTAATATCAAACCAGAGGCGCTTATATGTAAAGGATTGATGGTGCCATTGAATGTGCTCAACAACTCGATATCGTAGTTCTCCTCCAGCTCCGACCAGGGGCGAATGGGTGTCTGTAGGCCGAGTTCTTCAGCAAATTGGGCTGCTAGCATATCTCGATTCTCAAGTGAGCTGGGTAGGTAATCCATAGAAGACTGCCCCCAAAAGTCGGTGCGGTTCCAGGAAGCGGTTTCTTGGGCCACCTGGAAACGAAATGATGAAACCTGCTTATCATCGTAGAGGAAGGTGGCGATGCCGTTGTGGGCTTCGTTGTGAAGATCACTGACCAAAGTGAAGGGAAAAGAGGCCCGGGACATGCCGCCATCCCCAGGTTCCGACCAAACCTTCCCCGGGGAGATGATGATGCTCCAGTAACTATTGGCGCCAGAGTAGGGGAGGATATCCCGCATGGCCGGTACCAAATGCTCCTCGTAAGTGAAGAACTCCACGGAGAATCCTGGGAAGCGCTGCTGGCTGCCGCCGAGATCGACATCTTGAGGAGGATTGCTGTACATCATGGATTCGGGCACCGTCAAGGTGCCCTCAAAACTGTGAAGGGCCGGCCCCGCTTCCCCCAGGGGCGTGAAGTAGGTGTTATGGACAGGGCTATCCCCCTCGTACTCCTCAGCCACTAGCTCCGCGGCGGTCAGTCTATCCCTCGGATCAAGAGCTATCGGTGTCAGTGCCTCAAGAGCGGGCAGAAAAACCGCCTCATGCAGGAAGTCGGACTCATCCCCGGCTGCAAGGACGCCCAGTACGTAGAGCGTCGAATCGGTTTCTGCCAGTGCCCCGTCAACTACAACAGGCCCGAGCTCCGGGTGCTCAACTTCGAATGTGGTGAGTTCCCAGGTGAGGGCCGCGGTCTCATAGCTAGTGGTTGTTTCCGGGAGTCTTTCCATACCCAGATCCTCAGCGAAGAAGGCGTCTGCCCAATGCAGGGTCATCCCCGGAAAAGACTCCTGGATAAGCTGCGGCATGAACGTGTCCGAACCACTTGGAACGAATGTGCCAGGGGCTACTTCGGTCCAGTCTTCGGGTTTGACGCCGCTGATGCCAAAGCGTTGGTCGGTGAAGGGCACGAGAGAAACTGGAGCTGGCTTCGGCGTAGCTGTGGCCTGTGGCATCATGGCCAGTTCGGGTATGCTCGTCCCCCCTCTGCCACATGCGGAAATCAGCAACACCAAGATCACCAAGCCGAATATTAGCTTCTTCATCACTCTTCTCCTTACTGCGCCCATCTAACTATGATCAGTATATAGCAAGAACCCCGCAGACACATCGGCCATCTGGGGAATTTCCGCATTAGCCAGATGGCTAGTCTTTCTGTTGGTCGTTTGGCCAATCTACTTTTGAACTGGTGAAAGAGCGTGTCCAGGCACCCCAATGCCTACTCTAGGGCGACTACCTATTAGCCTTCCTATTCTTGGACAGTAACAGGGTTAGCCCGGTAGAGATGCCGGATATGAATCCTATAGCATAGAATGCGCCCAGATCGATCAAGGTGACGTCAGGAAAGAAATTCTCGATCAAATACTGTGCAAACCAAAGAGCCAGAAATGCAGGAACCATCAGACTAGGAACCAATAAGTAACCTACACTGCGTTTCATCATAAGACCTCCCTTTCTCGGTCGTGCCTGACCACTGAGCGCTCAAGCGAGGCGGCTGAGACATGCCACCCCTGGCAATCAGACCTATCGCGGCCTA
>JBFFDV010000329.1:0-2663 GCA_041559215.1 Anaerolineae bacterium
GTGATTATCAACCAGACCTCCTCATGTCCAGCCGTGGCTTCCAACATCGCCCCGGCCACCTGCGCAGCCACGGTACCGTCGTTCGTGTATGGTGCCTCGACCCAGGGGAACTGATCCTGATAATAGTAGTCGAAGACCAATCTGCCGTGAGGTATGAGGAACATCATCAAATCCCCTCGCCCATCCTCCTTCACGTACTGGGCAGCGGAGCGAAAATCAGATTTTATCTTGATATGGCTCTGCAACGATCCCATGTACAAATTGGACAGGAGCATCAAGGTCAGGACAAAGGTCGCTTGGCGGGTCGACCTCTGCTTGACCACCACCAGACCGCAGGCCAGGAGCAAGAGATAGGCAGGAAGCACAGTGATCAGGTATCTGTCGGTGAAGATCGGCATGCCCAGAGAGATCAGAAAAAGGCAGACGACAGGCACGAATAGATAAAGGCTCAAGGAGATGCTCTCCTGGTGACTGGCAAAGAGTGTCTTCAGGGAAAAAGGACTTTCCCTTCCATCCTGACGTTTATACAGAAAGATGCCCGCCAGGAGAAGGAACACAAACAGGGCTATGGGGAGCAATCCTTGATAAGGGCCTGAATTCAGGCTGAACGCAAACAGAAGCACAGTCAGTATCTCATGCAGACTGTAGAACTGGTGACCAGTGGTGAAGGGCGAGACCAGAAGAGGAATCTCCCAGCGCGCCAGGGGCAGATAGGGCAGGGCAAGAATGGCAAAGGTTGCTAGCCAAGACTTCAAGGCCGGGCGATAGCGGGGCCAGGTCACGAGGAACAGAAGGGCGTGGAAGGGGATAATCAGAACAGCCAGGAGATGAACATACATAGAAACGGCTATTGTAATCAGATAGGAGAGCCAAAGATAGATCCGGTTTCGCTCCAAGGCCAGGAGATAGGTATGCGTGGAAAGCATGGACACCAGGAACAAAAGGGCGTACATCTTGGCTTCTTGAGAGTACCAGACAAGATAGGGAGAAGTTGCGCACAGCACAGCTGCCAGCAAGCTGCCACTGAGTCCCAGCCACCGTCGGGCCATTCTGAAGATCAACGGTATAGCGAGCACCCCGCAGACGAGAGAGAAGAATCTGACGCTGAATTCAGTATCCCCAGCCAAGCGGATCCAGAAGTGCAGGATAAGGTAGTAGAGGGGCCCGTTGTGTCCAGGCCTGACAAACAGGGAGAGAAGACGACCCAGGTCACCATGGGCGAAGCGAATGGCATCCAGTTCATCGCGCCACAGGCTCTGGTAGTCCAGATGGTAGAGACGAATCGCAAAGGCGAGGATGACCAACAGAAGCAGGACTAATCTGGCCGCGTCCGTGCTGACGGACGGCCTGAGCCGCATCACGCTCTCCGCACAAGGAAGGAGAGAACAACCCCCAGGACGAATAGCAATAGAACCATCGCCCCGCAGATTAGCCAGATATAGGAGAAACCAACCAAACAGGTGTCAATGAAGACCGCCCCGGCGCCACCCTGAGCACTAGGAGGTTCCTCCTCAGGGGCCGGCTCCTCAGGAGCTGCACCCTCGGTCGGAGTGATCTGGGGCTCAGCGCTCGGCGTTTCCATCTCCATCGTGACCGTCGGAGTCACAGGAGATACTGGAGGGGTCTCTATCGATGGCGCAGTTGGCGTAGGTAGCTCCGGCGAGGGGACAGTTGGTGTCTCCGGAGCAGGCGCTGGGCTGGTAGGCGTGGCAATCGGAGACTCGGGAGACTGAAAGGAAGGGTAGGCCAGGCTCACGCCGCTTCTTGCCAAGATGAAAACGATGAACAGGGAAACAAATAACAAGCTGATAAGAGACGAGGCAGCCCTGAGCTCATCCTTCAGGAATGCATTGACACGACGCAGTATTCTCACGCGCTCTCTTCCTCTCCTTTTCTCCGACTTCTCCAGTACAGTACCGCACCGACCACTGCTACAATGACGAGCAGACCGACAAACCAAGGGATGAAATCGAGCGGCGTTGGCACCGCCGTGAGGACAGACGGAGTAGATGTGGGGCTAGCAGCCACTGTCTCTTGGGGAGTAACAGGCGATGGCACTGCCGGAGACTCGATAGGAAGTGGGCTTATAGGGCTAACCGGGGACTGGAAAAGGCAATATGTTGATGCGGGCCCAGCCGTCGTTGCCAGCAACGCTATCACAACAGCGCCCAGGATCAAGGGGGAAAAGCCCACGAGTGATCGTAGTTCGTCACTCCATCCCAATGCCATTCCACGCCATCGTCGATTCACCGCACGACCCTCCTTTCAGCCTTTGCTACGCGGAACCAAGATTGGCCTATTATAGCCGAACAGGAATAGGAAGGCAAGAATCCTCACTTGCTGCTCAGCTCCCCCAGGTATTTCGACTTTTGATAGGCGGCCCAGATGGCCCGTGACAGCACGGTACGCATCCCTCCCTTTTCCAGTTGATACAGAGCTTCCGCCGAGGTGCCACCGGGAGAGGTGACCATATTGCGCAGCTCTGCGGGGTGGGCAATCGACTGACGGGCAAAGGCCACAGAGCCCTGCACCGTCTGCAAAACCAACTGTTGAGCCACCCGTCGAGAGAATCCAAGATGCACCCCAGCGTCAATGAGGGCCTCCATGAACAGAAAGACATAGGCGGGTCCCGTACCGCTCAAAGCCGTGGCCATATCCAAATA
>JBFFDV010000330.1:0-2660 GCA_041559215.1 Anaerolineae bacterium
GGCAAAAAGTGGGTGGATCTCTTAGCCACCCCATTCCTCAATAATAGCTTATACCGGGGCGAGAACGACTCCCGGAATGTGGATGTAGAGCGATATCAGAGCTACTCTAATTATACCTCGTTTATGGCTGTGGGCAAGCAATGACCGTGGTCGGGCTTGCGCAGCGATTGGGCACAAGCACCAATATATCGTGATATGAAGGGCACGATGGGGCACCCCTCGTGCTTCCCTGCGCTGTTGCTGCGCAACGCCCTGGTCATTTCCCCCTCCAGGCATTGTTGCGACATGGGACCTGTGATATAATGACGGCCGCTTTCGATCGCAATGTCTGAGGTGAAGGAGAGCGGCACATGCCTGTGGCACAAAGCGAAATCTTCATCGCTGCCTCGCCGGACGAGGTGTGGGCTTTGATCAGCGATTTGGAGAGGGGATCGGAGTGGAGCGTGGTCACCCTGAGGTGCGAGATAACCTCTGAAGGCCCCCCGGGAGTAGGCTGCACCTATCGGTCGGTAAGCAAATTCGTGGCCAGCAAAATCACTACAGAGCACGAGATAGTCGAGTGGATCCCGCCACGTAAGATAGTCTCCAAAGTCACCAAGGGCGCCGAATCGACTTTCACTCAAATCTGTGAACCTCAAGGCGAGGGGACAGTTCTGACCATGAGCAACGAGTTCGCTGTGCCCTCTACTGTTCCCGGGTTCCTGGCCGAAAAACTCGCTAGGCAAGTTACCGATACCCTGGCCCAGGAACTGGTCCGCATTAAAGAGGTGGTCGAGAGATCTTCGATGGGAGGCGGGCGAGAGGGAGAGAATGCCCTCGGAGGTGGTGGATGAGGATCCTGGTCACGGCAACTCTCGACGAATGGGGCATCGAGACGCTGAACAGATACGGAGAGGTATCGTACGAAGGGTTTGGCGAGAAGAAGCGGCTGTTGGCTGGCCGGAAGCTGGTGCGTGCACTACGGGGGTTCGATGTCTTCGTGACCGAGGTAGATCAGGTACGGGCCAAAGTCCTGGAGCAGGTCGAGAATCTGCGGGTGATAGCGTGCTGTCGGGCTGACCCGGTAAACATAGACGTCGACATGGCTACTGAGAGAGGGATACCGGTGCTTCACGCGCCGGGCCGTAACGCCCGAGCGGTGGCCGATCTGACGGTGGCGTTGATGCTGATGACCCTGCGGCGCATCCCCCAGGCGATGAAACTATTGCGTCAGGAAGGCGGCCCCCAGGGTATGGTCAAGATGGCGGTTGCTTTCTTCGAACTGAAAGGCAATGAGTTGTGGGGCAAAACGGTAGGTATCATCGGCCTGGGCGCGGTGGGGCGCGAGGTCGCAAAGCGGCTGCGCGGCTTCGATGCAGACTTGATGGTCTGCGATCCCTATGTTGCGCCAGATGTGGTGCAGGGATATGGGGCTCGGAGCGTTGACCTGCAGACCCTCTTGCACGAGGCCGATGTGGTAACCCTCCACGCGGCGCTGACGGAGGAGACGAGGGGCATGCTCGGACGACGGGAGTTTGCCCTGATGAAGCCCGATGCCTGCTTTGTCAATACTGCACGGGCCGAGCTGACTGATGAAGAGGCGCTTTATCAAGCCCTCAAGGAGGGCAAGATAGGTGGAGCAGCTTTGGATGTCTTCAGCCAGGAACCCCCACCTTCAGAGCATCCCCTCCTGCAGCTGCCCAATGTCATCGCTACCCCCCATATCGGCGGCAACACGTACGAGATACCAGTCCATCAGTCACATATCGTGGTCTCTGATCTGGAGCATCTCTTCCAGGGGCGGAGGCCGCTGCATGTCGCGAACCCAGAGACTCTGGATGGCTTCCGCTGGACTGACTAGTTTGATGCGCCCTGATCATTCGGCACGTGGCCATACTCCATGACGAACGAGATATCAGAAGAAGGAGGTCTTGCTATGGCAGGCTATGAGTCCAGTGAGGAGATGGAAAAGGTCATCGCCCGGTGGCTGGAGTTGTTGCAGGATGATGAGGCCATCAAGGAAGGATGCGAGGGGTATGATGTCTCGGTGGAATTCGAGATAGAGGACCTGGATCTGCTCTTCTACACTCATTTCCAAGATGGTCGGTTGAGCGGCGGGCTGGGTGGGTTCCCAGGGGAGGCTATGGTTGAGCTATCCATGTCCAGCGAGATTTTCGATGGCATGTTCAGCGGGGAGCTAGATGCGACAACTGCGGCAATGTCTGGTGACTTGGCTTTCTCCGGCGATGTGTCGGCGGCCATGGGCTTGCAGAGTTTGCAGGATGATATGAATCGCGTCTATTTGGTAGCCCGAGGGGAGTTGACATAAGTGTCTACCCAAGGCTATCTACTCGCCTGGGATGCTGGAAGCGGCGGTACTCGATGTCTCATTGTAGACACCCGGGGACGGCAGGCTGGCTTCAGCTATCGTGAGGCGCGGTTCGTACGTCCGCAAGATGTGCCCACGGGCCTGGAGTTCGATCCTGAAGAGATGTGGGATACCTTTGGACAGCTCACTAGAGAAGCCATTGGTTGTATATCGGCCAATGAGGTTCTCGCCCTCAGCACCACCAGCTTTCGCGATGGCGTCGTGTTCCTAGATGATGACGGCCGGGTGCTATACGCGGGCACTAATCGGGATGCCCGGGCAGTGGCTCAGGGCTTTGAGATGGCCCAGAGAC
>JBFFDV010000331.1:0-2657 GCA_041559215.1 Anaerolineae bacterium
AACAGTGGTCCGACAGGCACTGAATGAGCTCGGCCAGGAAGGCCTATTATATCGGAGGAAGGGAAAAGGCACCTTCGTGGCCGAACCGAAAATCCGTGAGAGTCTGGTTCAGAACCTGACGGGCTTTTACGAGGATACGGTAGCCCTGGGATTGAAACCCTCAACAAAGGTCCTGGAACAGAAAGTAATCCCTGCTCCGCCCAAGATTGCAGAGGCACTAGGCCTGCAGGAGAACGACCCTGTGATCATGATCGATCGCTTGCGCTTCGTAGACGGTGAACCCATCGTTGTGGTGATCACTTATGTACCCTATGACCTCTGCCCCGAGCTTATTAGCGAGGATGTTTCTACCCGATCCCTATACGCAATATTGGAGAAGAAGTACGGGTTAGAGCTGGTCTACGGCCGACGCACCTTGGAGGCTGTGGCAGCCACAAAAGAAGAGGCGGAACTCTTGGAACTTGAAGAAGGGGATCCCATCGTCCTGCTGAGAAGCATTAGTTATTTGAAGGATGGGCGCCCCATTGAATACTTCAAAGCAAGACACCGGGGCGACAGGAGCCGCTTCGAGGTGGAACTTTTCCGCCCTGGTCAGGTCGAGAAACTCTCGCATGAAGACATGTCTGCTCTGAGAGATCTGCCAAGGAGTAATATCCTGAGCAGATAAAGCCCGCTTGCGGCGCATATGTCTTCGTAAGTGCCCAGCACCTGAAAGACTACATAGCCCTGCATGTTCCATCAGGAGTGTCGATAAAGTTCTGGGACCCGCCACGACCGCCTGGATGACACAAATCATCGCCACTATTGGATCAGGTGGGTGAACAAGATTCTCAGTTCAGATCCGCATGTTGCATTGCTGAGCAAGGAGGTGATGTGAATAGAGTGTGATAGCTATTCTTCTGTCAAGTAGTGCGAAATCGGAGAACTGGAATCGGCTGGCGAAAGGAGGTGAGAAAACGGGTAGATATCGTCAAAGGAAGATCGGTGCTATGACCTTAGCCAGAACAGACGAAGACTGCATATTGAAGAAAGGAAGGGAGGAACATGATGTCTAGGAACATACGATGGTTTTCTATCGCGAGCGTGGTGATGGTGATCGCGCTTGCCCTTGTGGCTTGTGCGGCGCCTGCACCCCCGGCGCCAGAGGGTGAACCCTGGGAGAGGCATATAGTGATAGGGTGGACCCCGCCCGATATCACCGGCGTCTTCAAGACCGCTACCGACTACTTCGTCGCCGCGGCTGAAGATGGCAATGCAGAAGGCTTCGATATCGAGGTGATCGCTCAGTCGCCAGCCACCCACGTTGCGTTCGCCGACCAGGTGGCCATCATCGAGGACTACGTCGAGAGGAAGGTGGATGTCATCGCCATCTCGCCCATCGAGGTGGAGGTCGTGAAGCCTGCCATCGCCAAGGCTAACGAGCAGGGAATTCCGGTGATTATCGTGAACCTCCTCGAGCCCATCGCCGGCGTCGATGTGGCCTCCTACATCGGCTTCGATAACACCGTGGCGGGCACGATATCAGCCTACGCCCTGGTGGACTACTTCGGTGGCCCCGGGGTCCTGGGTGAAGGCGACATGGTGGATATCGAAGAAGGAACCTACCTTGATCTAGCTTGGTGGGAGGCGCTCTACGCGGATGTGGATCCGGCGACCATCGATGTGGAGGCCAGTGTGGCTATCATCGAGGGGATCGCCGGTGGCTTCTTCTCCACCGCCCGACTTAACGGCTTCCACAGCGTGGTCGATGAGTATCCGGGCATCGAGATAGTGGGCACTCTACCCGCCGATTGGAACCGGGAGAAGGGAATCAAGGCAGCCGAGGACTTCCTCAGCGCAAATCCGCCAGGGACCTTAGACGGCATCTGGGCGGCTTCCAACGAGATGGGCCTGGGAGCCATGTTGGCGGTCGAGGGTGCGGGCCGCGAGGATGAGGTGAAGATCTTCACCAATGACGTTACCCCCGAATCCGCAGACAGGATCGCGGAGGGTAGGATGGTAGCCGAGACCCACCACGGCTTCCCAGAGTGGGGCTGGTACGGAACCGAGTTCGCGGTGAAGATAGTCTGTGGAATGGACGTTCCTCAGATCTTCGACATTCGCCCTCGAACCATGTATCAGGATAATGCCAGGCTCTTCTATCCAGAGCCTGCTCTTGAGCCGATTGACTGGGACGGCATCAAGGCCGCGTGCGAGTAGAATCCCTGAGGCAGGGGCTTCCCACATTCGCCGTTTAGAGGCAGCCCCTGCCTCTCCGTTATACGGGCTTCAAGGACCTGTTACACAGAAAGGCTAGCGTATGAGATTGGCGAAGAAAGTAGCCATAATCACCGGAGCAGGAGCGGGTATAGGACGTGCTACTGCTCTTCTTTTCGCTAGGGAGGGAGCAAGAGTTGTAGTGGCCGATTGCGACCGGAATGCAGGCGAAGAGACAGTCGCCCTCATTGCGAAGGAGGGCGGGGATGCAACTTTCGTGGCAGTCGATGTGTCCAAAGCGGCTGATGTACAACGAATGGTAAAGACCACTCTTGATAGATACGACACCCTTGACATTCTCGTAAACAACGCCGGCATCTACACACAAGGGGATGTAGTAGAGACAACGGAGGAAGAGTGGCATCGTATCCTGGGCGTCAACCTCACAGGTGTCTTTCTAT
>JBFFDV010000332.1:0-2639 GCA_041559215.1 Anaerolineae bacterium
CCACTTTCTGCGTAGGTACTTACTCGGAATCCTCCAGTTCCTGCTGCCACTCGTACAGCTTGTTCAGGGCCTCCAGTGGCGTCACCGTCACCAAATCCATCTTCTTCAGTCGCTCCACGATAGGATGAGGGCCCATCGAGAACAGAGAAAGCTGCTGAGCCCACCCCTCCTTGAGCGCCTTGGCGGGTGACCGGGGAGCCCCTTGCTCCAGTTCCTGCAATATCTCCTCGGCGCGCTGGATCACGGCCTTGGGCAACCCCGCCAGTTGGGCCACATGAATACCATAGCTGCGATCGGCTCCACCGGGCGCGATCTTGCGCAGGAAGACCACTCTGTCCCCCTCCTCAGCCACGGCCACGTTGTAGTTACGCACCCGAGGCAACAATTCTGCCAGTTCCGTTAGTTCGTGATAATGGGTGGCAAAAAGCGTTTTGGCGCGCAGCCGGGGGTGGTTATGGATGTACTCCACCACCGCCCAAGCGATGGAGATACCATCATATGTGCTGGTGCCCCGCCCTATCTCATCCAGGATGAGGAGGCTCCTATCGCTGGCATGATGTAGGATATTGGCCGTCTCCACCATCTCCACCATGAAGGTGCTCTGCCCGGCGCTTATCTCATCCTGCGCCCCGATGCGGGTGAAGATGCGGTCCACCAGTCCTATCTGCACCTCATCCGCGGGAACAAAGGAGCCCATTTGAGCCATCAACACGATGAGCGCCACCTGACGAAGATAGGTGGATTTTCCGGACATATTGGGGCCGGTCAGAACGATGATCTGCCCCTCCCGCGGCTCCAGATGCAGGTCGTTTGGGACGAAGGGCTCCTTGCGCTGCGTCAACTCCACCACAGGATGGCGTCCGGCGATGATCTCTATCTCATCGCCCTCGCTCAGCATCGGTCGCACATAGTTATTGCGCGCCGCCACGTCTGCCAGAGCTATGTGGACATCCAGGCGCGCCAAAGCCCGTGACGTGGTCAGGATACGAGATGAGGCCCCGGCCACCTGCTGACATACCTGGCGGAATATGCTCGCCTCCAGTTCTGCACTGCGCTCCTGGGCGTTAAGGATCAGCGTCTCGTACTCCTTCAAGTCAGGGGTGATAAACCGCTCGCTGTTGACCAGGGTTTGCTTGCGGATATACTCCTCCGGAACCTGGGCCAGATGAGGCTTGGTAACTTCGATGTAATAGCCGAATACCTTGTTATATCCCACCTTGAGGGATTTGACCTTCGTACGCTGCCTCTCCCGCCGTTCCAACCCGGCCACCCACTGCTTCGCTTCTCTGGCCGCCGTGGTGATGGAATCCAGCTCCGCCGAGAAACCTGAGGCGATAACACCACCGCTGCCCAACGTGGCAGGCGCATCATCAGCTATGGCCTGGCCTATCAAGTCCGTAGTCTCGTCGCAAGGATCCATCTGCGCCACCAACTCCGCCAAGACGGGCTCGTCCCCCCCTGCCTTACCCAGGGCGTCCTTTATCTTAGGCACTACTTCCAAGCCCTGCCTAAGGGCTATCAGATCTCGAGGCCCGACCACACCCTGCACCACTCGATTGCTCAACCTTTCCAGGTCACGCAACCCTTTGAGGAGAGAGGTCAACTCCACACGTAGGGGTCCGTCTCCGTAGAGAGCCTGAACCGCATCCAACCGCCGGTTCAAGCGTTCTACATCCAGTAACGGCTGGTTGAGCCAGCGATGCAGCAACCTTGCGCCCATAGGGGTCACAGTGGCGTCCAACACGCCTAACAGGGAACCCTTGACGTTCCGTCCACGAATGGTCTGCATTAGCTCAAGATTGCGCCGTGTCGCGGCATCCAGATTCATGAAGCCCTTGGTGGAATATGTAGCCAGGCTGTCCAGTTGCTCCAAGGCTGCTTTCTGAGTCTCGGAGAGATACTGCACGATGGCGCCAGCGGCGGAGACGGCCAGAGGAAGCCCTTCGCAGCCGTACCCTTCCAGCGTGGTCACGCCGAAGTGGTCGAGGAGCGCCTGGCGGGCATTGCCCACCTCGAACCGCCACTCCTCATACGGTGTAAAATGTGTCACAGATTCTTGATTCCAGTTGCCGGCATCCTGAATCCGTAACGCATTCTCCGGAATCAAGCACTCAGCTGGTTGCAGCCGAGCCAGTTCCTGCTGAGCTAATCGGATTATGTCAACATTATCGAGTTGGGTGGTGGCGAACTCTCCAGTAGTTATGTCAACATGGGCCAGGCCCGCCTTGTCATCGCTCATGATCAGAGCAGCCAGGTAGTTATTGCGTTTCTCCTCCAGGAGCGCTGGCTCCACCACCGTACCCGGGGTTATCACCCTCGTCACCTCACGAGCCATCAAGCCCCTGACCGGCTCACCACTCATCTGATCCACGATAGCGACTTTATGACCGGCGTTGATGAGCTTGGCGATATAGCTGTCCACAGCATGGTGAGGGACCCCTGCCATAGGCACGCGTTGTTTCCCGCTCACCGGTCGTGAGGTGAGAATGATATCGCAGACCTGGGAGACCAGCTTGGCATCCTCGTCGAAGGTCTCGTAGAAGTCGCCGAGTCGGAAGAGGACTATCGCGTCAGGATACCGCTTCTTGATCTCTAGGTACTGTTTGCGCATTGGGGTGGTCATCTTTTACTCTCCCACA
>JBFFDV010000333.1:0-2613 GCA_041559215.1 Anaerolineae bacterium
CTGATGCCACTCTCCGGCCGATACCGCCTGCTGGCCTTGAATGGGGTGCGAGGTGGACGAGAGAAGCCAAGCGAGGATCCACAGGGCTAGGCTGAGCCCTGCCAGGATGCGCCAATACGTTCTCATATACGATATTTGCTTCCCCTGTGGCAGTGAGCTTGCCGAACAGCCCCGTTCCTGACTTATCGAGTCGGCCGAACTCCATTGTTCTTAGTCCTTCGGACCTGAGTATATGATACCAGGTACTACGTAACTCTGTCCATAGTCACAATGTACTATCTGTTCTGCTCACGGCCTGCAAGGGGGAGAGCTCTCAACCCTGTGTGCCGATCTCTCAGTCGCTTAGCCTCTTCCAGTCTTCCAGGAAGCGCTCTACGCCGACATCTGTCAGGGGATGTCTGACCATCTTCTCCAGAACCCCGAAGGGCACGGTAGCTATGTCGGCCCCCAGCATTGCAGCTTGAGTAACGTGAAGAGGATGGCGGATGCTGGCAGCGATAATGTCGGTCTCCAGCCCGTAGTAGGTGAAGATCTCCACCGCCTCTGCCACCACCTCCATCCCGTCGTGGCCTATGTCATCCAGCCGTCCAACGAAGACCGAAGCATAGGAGGCGCCGGCGCGAGCTGCCAGAAGGGCCTGATTGGTCGAGAAGACAAGGGTGGCGTTGGTGCTGATGCCTTGCATGAGCACTAGCTCACGGGCTATATCCCGATCCAGACCACACTCGTCCAGCCACTCGCAGTCTTGACAGACGTCGTCCGGATCGCCCTCCAGTAGAGCTATGATGCTGATAGCCTCCAGGCCATCAGCGGTCACCGGGACCTTTATCACCACATGGGGTGACCATTGGGCTATCTCCATGGCCTCCCGTACCATCTCTGCCGCTTGAGTGCTGACCACCTCGGCACTGATCGGTCCCTGCACCAAGTAGCAGATCGCTTGAGTAACCTGGCGATAGTCACTGCGCCCCGCGCGCATCATTAACGAGGGGTTAGTAGTGACACCGCTGATCACCCCCATTTCCACCGCTTTTCTGATCTCTTCTAGGTCGGCTGTGTCCAGGTAGATCTCCATGTTCTGTTCATCTCCTTGTGACTATGCGTGTAACGTGGCGCTCATAATCAACTCTTGCTGCTAACCAAAGCGCCCAGAGGCCATTTGCGCTCAATTATATCATCTTCCCTTGGGAGGGCAAAGCGGGATCCGCGAGGATAACTATGCTGAGTTTGCAGGGGTGGAGGGGGCTGATGGTGCCCGGCTGGGTGCTTCGCTCCGGGTGCCTACCGCCTTCTCACCGATGCTGGCCAGGGTAAGGCCCTCTAATGAGAGGGAGAGGAGGCCGACAACCGTGACCATGATATACTGCATGGCGTGAGACACAATGGTATAGCTCAAGGCCAATTCCTTTTCTACGCCGAAGGCCACCAGGGCCAGGACTCCAAAGTATTCAAAAGGCCCCACGTAGCCGGGGGAGGAAGGGATCAAACTACCCATGTTGGTCGCTACCATGACCAGGATGGCGGCGCCCAATCTTCCTGACGAGGGGAGCGCCAGAGGTAGGGCCCAGGTCAACAGGTAATAGGAGCTCAATTCCAGTATCCAGACCGACAACGACGATAGCACCAGGCCTGCTATGCCGCGCCGGTCCCGCAGGGCTGTGACACCTAATATGAAAGATCTGGACATGCCTTGCAGCCGGTTTGCCAGTGAGGAGGGCAGAGGCCTGACCAGGAAACTCACCACCCCTAGGGCCCACCCCTCCCGGTAGAGCAACAGCACCAGGACCAGAAGCGCGATCCCGAAGATGAGCAGCGATAGGTACGCCATCTGCTGTCCCCAGGCGGGCAGGGGAAAAGCCAGGACGACGATGACGAGAAAGAAGACGAGAGTCAGCCCGTCGAAGACTCGCTCCACAACGATGGTGGCAAGGGCCAGGCTCTTGCTCATGGCCTCCTTGCGCCCCAAGAGGTAGGCTCTCGCCAGTTCGCCAACGCGCAACGGTAGCAGGTTATTAGCCATGAAACCTATCATCAGCATCGGGTATAGACTTCTAGTGCTGATGTCTTTTGCCGGGGCCAATATAACCTTCCACCGTGTCGTCCGTAAGAGATAGCCGCTGAAGGTACAGAGGAGCGCAAGGCCCACGTACCGGTAGTCCATGTTGACCAACGCGACCACCACCTTACTTGGATCGATGTTATGAAGAGCCAGTGCCAGAAAAACTAGGGTTAGGAATATCCCCAGCAGAATGCCGGCCCGTCTCCTGCGTTTCAACCCAACTTCACCCATCATCCTGACAACTCTCGAAAGAGACCGATCGCATCCGGAGATTATAACACTTCTTGGCCGTTGATAGCTATTTCTCCTAGCTACTCAAGGAAGCGGGCATTGCGCAGCAAAAGCCTGGGGAGCACGAGGGGTGTTCCTTCGACTCCGCTCAGGGCAGGCCCCCAGCAGTGTTGCATAAAAATGAAGAGAGCGGGGGTTCAGGGGGCAGCAGGCCGCTGACGCGGGGAAGCGGGGGTGTCCCCCACAGAAACTTCACTTCTCCCCTCCCCCAGTGGCTGCCGCACCGCGTTACCAGTTCTCCCGATGGACTGGGGGAGGGGGGA
>JBFFDV010000334.1:0-2611 GCA_041559215.1 Anaerolineae bacterium
AGGCGAAGAATCTAGCTGTTTACTGGCAGGAGCGAGATTCTTCGTCGCTGCGCTCCTCAGAATGACAAGATGCTGGCGGTTTCGGTTTGCCAGCCTATGGATTCACATGTGACTTGTGATGTACTCAGTCTTGCCATTTGTCAGGCGCAGGGATCGGCCAGAAGGGGCCGTTCAGCTAAGACATCTGACCTACAAACTGGGATGCAGCCGATAGTTAGCCTGCCTTGACATGATTGTGAAAAAGTGGTATAGAAGTATCCTTAGCTTTCGGAGGACGATGATGAATCAACCTAATAAGAACAGGAATCAAAGATACCGCATCTTGGCCTTCGCCCTACTGGCGTCTCTCACGATGGCCTTCTGTAGCATGATGGGGATAGCATCGGGATATCTTCTTTGGGAGGGGCTTGACATCCCGTACTTCGATGATCTGTATCTTAGCGTGGCCCAACCTTTGCAGGCGGGTGCACTTCTCCCCTTTGTAGGGCCTCGATTTGAAAGTGTGCGCCCGGAGCAAGCCACTGCAGTGGCCATGCAAGACAGCCCCCGCTTCAACGTGCTGCTCTTAGGTCTGGACCAGCAGGGTCATGCACAACACAGGTCTTTTCGCACCGATACCATGATGATCGCGTCTCTCAACTTAGAGACCCACGAGGGAGCGCTCCTCTCCATCCCCCGGGACCTGTATGTGGAGGTGCCCGGATACGGCAGCCGCCGAATCAACATCGTCCATGTGCTGGGCGAGACTGAGGGTTACCCCGGCGGAGGCCCCGCCTTGCTCATGGAGACGATACAACAAGACTTCGGCATCCCCATCCACGGGTATGTCATGATCAACCTACAAGGCTTCACGGAGCTGGTTGATCTGCTGGACGGTGTGGACATCTATGTCGAGAAGGAGATCTGGGACAACAAGTACCCCGATGGCCGTGGCGGCCAGATGACTCTTCACATCCCGGCGGGGCAGCAGCACATGGATAGTGAAATGCTGCTGCGATATTGCCGCTCCAGGTACACCACCGATGACTTTGACCGCGCTCGGCGGCAGCAGAAGGCGTTGGTAGCACTGGGGCAGAAGTTTCTGAGCTTGCAGATGTTGCCTCGCTTGCCGCAGCTGCTGCAAACCATGAGGCAGACCTTCTACACCGACCTGGAGACTGATGAGATGCTGCGCCTGGCGCAGATAGGGGGTCAGGTAGACCCTGGCCAGACAAGGTCGGTGGTGATAGACCGCTCCCTCCTGGACCCATCGCAGCGGCAGCCTGGCGATGAGCCGGACCTCCTCTACCCAGACTGGGAGAAGATACATGCCCTCGTTGATGAGTTGTTTTCTCAATAGTATCGGTTGAGCACACTCAAGCTGCATGGGATCAAGCAAATCTGCTTGGAGCGGAGATGCTAGGGAAATGTCACGCAGAATGATCAACCGGATCATCCTGGTAGGCGTGTTCTTGGTCGCACTGCTAGCCGCGGCTTGTGGGGGCGGCACTATTGCCTCGCCTACGCCGACCACCGTGCTCGCCCCGACGTCGGGCAGCCCCGTTGCAACACCAACAGAGGCAGGCAATCGGATCTCGATCCCTCAGATCGGGCTGACATTTGAAGTCCCAGCGGGCTGGCAACGCCAGGGCCAGGACTGGATATGGGCGCCGGTATCGCCGCCGGCCGGCTCCGAGGGGCAGCATATCGGCGTGAGTTGGAAGGAGATCAGGCCGGGACAGGAACCGGAAGCCCTATTTCTCCCCGAAAACGCAGTCATGCTGGATAGGACGCCAGGCCCTGAACTAGCCTGGGGCACGGCAGCGACCTACAGGCTCCAGGTCATGATCCCGGGCGGGCAAGGGCAAATTCAAGCAGTCGAGGTGCACGTAATCGTTCGCGGAACGGACAAGTATTACAACTTCTATGCCAGTGCCCCCACCGCCGAGGAACTGGCTGCTCTCGAGCGGGTGCTTCAGCATGTGCTTGCCTCTGCCTCACCGGAGAGTTAGGGAACGATTTCCCCGCTATAATCGTCTAAGGTGTGGAATAACCAATATTGGGAAGGAGGCTAGAAGATGTTGAAGAGGTTAGAGCAGTTGGCATTGGGTAAGGGCGCAGTTGTGCTCCTGCTAGTGGCCGTGGCTCTGATGGCTGTCAGCGGCTGTGCCGCAAAACCAGCCCTCGCGCTTGAGGCCAAGGACAACGGGCGACAGATTGAGCTCCAGAAAGGCCAAACCTTGGCCATCAGTCTGGAGGGCAACCCCAGCACTGGCTACACCTGGGAGATGGCGGAATCGGAGGGGTCTATCTTGCGGCAAGTTGGGGAGATAGAGTTCAAAGCCGAGTCTGAACTGGTGGGCGCTCCGGGCACACAGACCCTGCGTTTCGAAGCCGTGGAAGCGGGCCAGATGGAGCTCAAACTGGTCTACCACCGTCCCTGGGAAAAGGACGTGCAGCCGCTGGAAACCTTCACCCTCCAAGTAACGGTTCATTGAAGCAGGGCCCGTGACTTTGTTCCTGAGGTGGTCTCTGAATAGATCGGGTTTGAATGGTTCTTCTTTGAGCGGGAGGTGCCTTCGGGCGGTATTCGAATGCGGGTAAAGGACGATAGGAGTGATCAATAAGAACA
>JBFFDV010000335.1:0-2589 GCA_041559215.1 Anaerolineae bacterium
GCTAAGGAGCCTACTCAGAGCCGCCAAACCCCGGTGTTGAAGCACTCGACATGCCTCTTCACTCTTGCCCATGATCTCGCCCACTTGTGCGTGGCTCAGCCCCTCAACAAACCTCAGGATAATCACCTGCTGTTGCTCCTCCGGCAGCCGCGACACAGCACGCTGTAGTTCCCTGACCTCTTCCCTCCTCAAGACCAGCTCTTCGGGACCAAGGCCCTCTTCATCGGCCAGCTCAAGGGGCTCGCTGCTCAGGGGCAAGTCCTCCCTCCTGGTGCGATAATAATCAATTGCTACGTTACGCGCGATCCGATATAGCCAGGAGGAGAAGCTAAGCCCTTGTTGCTCATAGCGAGCGATGGCCCTCCACGCTTTGAGGAACACAGTCTCAGCAAGGTCCTCCGCCACTACCACGTTACCGGTTCGGTAGTAGACGTACCTATAGATATCCTTAAGGTGCATGCTGTACAATACGCCAAAAGCGTCGGCATCTCCTTGTACAGCCTGACGGACCAGTTCCTCCTCACTGGGCCTGATTGTCACATTGTCGTCTGCCATGGCAGGTCAGCCATGCTTCATTATAGATAACGAATTACGGCCTGAAACGTTACAACAAAAAAATTGGCAAATCCGCGCCGTGGAAACAGTTCAGGAGACAAAGATTCCGCGGCCGGCCCCTCACGGCAAACCTCTAATGGCCTCTTATGATCGCCACCAAGATCAGGCTTGTCTTGCCAAGAAGAACAACTCCAACCATCTGCCGCGGGGTCCAGAACGATCGGAGCTTGCTAAATCTGCTACTTCCCCCCTTGCAGAAAACCACGCCTGGTAACACCAAAGCCGCTCGACGCCAATTTAGCGAGTCTCAATGACGACCAGGGTCTGTTTAGTTATGACGCGCGGTAATCGAACAATATTATACACCACGGTTTGAATGGCGTCAAGCACAGACCGGCCTCAACATGTCACACCGTCCGTCTTCCATGACCCTAGGCCTTAGCCAGACCTGTCTGCCGACGCGAAACGGCCTATGCGATAGTGCGACGGGGGGGATCACCTGGCCAGCAACATGCGGAGCCATGCACTTTCATGGTGATGAGAAGAACAGGTTCATTCGCTACCTCATCAGACCGCCCACAAATGGCGCCTCATACCAGACAGACCCTAGACTCCTCGGCAGGCGCGCTCAATCTGCTCTGTGACGTACGCCATTCACTTTGCTTGTAACAGCTTACGTGCCAGCTCGTTAAAAATAGTAAGGCGCGTCTGGCCTGCCAGGCATAAGGTGCGAGGAAAGGATCGCGCAGGGAGATGCTAGACTTGGGATGCACCCGCAAGGAGGCCGCAAGAAGACCAGGCTCAGACGCCACGTAAGCCAACGGAGACCTATTCCTGAATGTTGCTCGGGCTCCAGGTGAGAAACCCCTAAATATAGCGTCTCGCTCGCCAGTCACCCGCCCGGCGACACTCCCCTACCCAATGTCCAGATCCAGCTCTCCAATGGCCTGACCACCACCACTGATATCACCAACTCCTGCCAATTCACCGGCCTGACCCCGGGCAACTACACCATCACCGAAATCGACCCGCTGGGTTATGCTTAGGCAACAGACGTGCAAGGCGATAACGACAATCCTATTCTCATCTCCCTCACTTCTGGCGACGATGTTGCCAGGCAAGATTTCCTAGACTATCGCCTGCGCAGCTACACCATTTTCCCACCGCTTGTCCTCAAAGAAAGACTCAACGGGTCGAGCTATTGAAGTTGATTAACTGTGGAGGCCATCTGTGAGCAACGAGACCAGGAATATTGCCACTGCCAAAGGGGAACTGCCATGAAAGTTGCGCGCATAGGCGTTATCGGCGTCGGGGTCATCGGTGAGCGCCACTGCCGTGTCTGTGCCAATCTACCTCGCCTTCCCAAGTGGACGGCGTCACCATCGCCGCATCTACGTGCACTCATTATGCCTTGACCGCCGAGCGCCTGGAACGGGGTCTACACGTCGTAGTCGAGAAACCAATCACCGAGACTATTGAGCAGGCCCAGCAACTAGTGCAAATGGCGGACGAGTGGGGGCTAATACTGCAGGTCGGCCACATCGAGCGCTTCAACCCGGCTTTCGTCGAGCTCAGACACGTCACCGAAGATCTGAACGTTATCGCCATCAACATGAGGCGGTTCAGTCCCTTCGACACCAGCAACACCAACGTGGACTTGATCCGTGACTTGATGACCCATGACCTGGACTTAGCGGTGAACGCAGTTGGCCTGGATATCGAAGAGATCGACGCCTGGGGACGTTGCATAGACACCGGCGCCATAGATCACGCGGTGGCTAACCTTTCTTTCGGAGATGGCCCTATCGTCACCCTGTTTGCCTCACGGATCACGGAGCAAAAGGTAAGAGCCATTGAAGTCATCACCGATGGTGCCTACATAGAGGCTGATCTGCTGAGCAAGTCAGTCTTGGTTCAGCGACGGACGTTCCCTCAGTATCTTGACAGCCACAATATCACCAAGTACCGTCAGGAGAGCCTTATTGAGCGCGTCCATGTCCCCATGTTCGAACCCCTGATGCTGCAGCTATAGCA
>JBFFDV010000336.1:0-2557 GCA_041559215.1 Anaerolineae bacterium
AGCGCAACTTGCCAATAGACCATATCACGACGCCGTACACCTACCTGTACGTCAACACGAGCGAGCATCGGGCGCTCGTGGACATGGGTGCTGGCGATCTCGCACCAAGCACAGGCAAGCTACTCCAAACCATGAAGGCGGCGGCGATTGAGCCTGCAGAGATTGATACAGTAGTCATCACGCACGCCCATCCGGACCACATCGGCGGTACTCTCGATGACGAGGGTAAGCCCATTTACCCCAACGCTCGCTACTACATCTCGAAAGACGAGTGGATGTTCTGGTTCGGAGAAGCCGCCTTAGGGAAAGCTCCGGAATGGTTTGTCACTCTCGCACGTGGAAAACTCGAACCCATTCGAGAGCAGGTGAACCTTGTCGAGGGCACATCCGAAACCGTGCCCGGCGTCCGTGCGCTCCCGGCCCCCGGTCATACACCCGGGCACATGGTCGTGGAGATCTCCTCCGCTGATCAGCTTCTCCTGTACATCGGCGATGCAGTGATCCATCCCCTTCACCTGGAGCACCCAGACTGGCTCCCGATCTACGACATCGCGCCCGAGCAAGCTGCCCTCAGCAAGCGCGCCATCTTTGACCGGGCGGCTCAGGAGAAGGCCTTGGTGGTTGGTCAACATTTTCCTCCCTTCCCAAGCCTGGGCTATGTGGTCAAGAAAGGCGAAGGATGGCGGTGGCAGCCGATTGAGGCCGGGAGTTAGTCTACTCGCTTGCGCGCAGGATAACACCCTTCGAGGGTGCAAGCCCAGTGGTGTTGCATAAAAAGTGAACGGAGCGGGGGCCCGGGGGGCGGCTAGCCCTCTGTCGGGCGATATGGGGCTGTCCTCTACAGAAAGTTTACTTCCCCGCTCATTCCTCCGCCGGTGGGCCTAGGGGGATGATGAGCGCTCCGATAATGTAGGTAACTACAGCGGGCACTACCCCCGTAGCCAGGGCCAGGAACACGAGGCCCAACCTTATCAGGGTGGGATCGATCCCATATACCTCCCCCATTCCCCCGCTGATTCCCGCTATCATTCTATCTTCTCGTGAGCGGTAAAGCCTTTTCACGTAAACCTCCAGCCTTTATTTCTCAAGAGAACTCTTCATTTCACGATCGCTAATGGCCCTACAATCCCGGAAGGCTCCGCTGCCAATTCGACTGGCGTCAGGCCCTTAACCGTACACTTCGGTCCTCACAACGGGCCCTCGCGCATCTCCGTGCCACTCGGCCTCTGCTTCGCTCGTCGCTAGGTCACAAACCGTGCGCCAAATTCTCCAACTGCTTGTGGCTAAGCAACTGGGTCTTATATACAAAGTAGTCAACGTTTCTCTTGCTGCGGTGGGCCAATCCTTGGACGACGATGCCTTCCTCAACCTCCACTACGCACACATCGCGCAATCCTTGCACCTTCGCCAGGCGGTCCACCACTTGAACCACTCTTTCCTCTTCCATTCTCTTCACTGCGGCTAAGTTGGCCATCTCAGCGCCCCCTTGTAACGCTAGACTCCTCGCTCATATCCCGCGTCATGTAGCGCGAGGCCTGCTTTGCTACCTCTGCCCTCTGGCCATCAGGATAGGCCCGAGTATCACGCACCAACCCGCTCCGACAGCCAGGACGGGCAACATCTGCACGAAATATGGTGTGCCCCTGAGCACAACTGCGCTCGCCAGAAGAATGACTACCCATATCGCAGCCGCGCCCAATACATAGTTCCTCAGACTCACCGACTGTTCCCTCCCTCTTGTTTCCACAAGACCTATCTATGCTCAGTATACAGCAAGAGTCCGTCACACGCATCGGCCATCTGGGGGATTTCCATCTTGTCCAGGTGGCTAATCTTTTTCTTGGTCAGGTGGCCAATATCATCTTGAACCGCTCGAACCCGTTATGCAGCCGCTCGCCCTATACCTTGCCCACCTCCACGGCAGGGCCGCGTCTTATTCCGAAATCGCCTTGCCTGCTTTTGCGTTTTGTGACATAATACGAGTGCATCGCTGCTCCATTATGTCAACCCGCTGACACACGTTACCTCTACTTAGACAGAGCCTAGCGTTTCGAGAACCGCATATTGAGCCAAGCCGACTTAAGCGCACAAAGACGTATTCCATGGAGTTTCCTAAGACAAGTTTGCACTAACGAAGGCAGTGTGAACTTCACAGAGCGAAAGGAGGTAGACATGCGCTACTGGCGCGTCAGGGCTGTAATAGGTGCCCTTATCGTACTATGCATCTCCACCATTGGGGTCATAGGGCTTTGGCCGTGGCAGGCACCCTCAGAAGCGTCCGGGCTGCTCCGGGTGACCTTCATCGACGTGGGCCAGGGCGATGCCGCTTGGCTGAACACACCCGACGGTTTGGATATTCTCATCGATGGAGGCGAGGACACTGAGGATTCAGAACTTTTCTCGTATCTTCAGGCCCATGGCGTGACCGACATAGAGGCCCTGATCCTTAGTCACGGCCATGCGGACCACGTTGGGGGCTTGGTTACGGTCCTGGAGGAGGATATGGATGTTGACCAGGCGTTTCACAACTGCGACCCCAATCCCTCCGCCCCCGCGA
>JBFFDV010000337.1:0-2538 GCA_041559215.1 Anaerolineae bacterium
AGATGCGTCACCTAGGGGACCGCAATTATCAATTACCAAGTCAGCGATCTCAAATAGCCGCTTCCCGCTGGAATGGCGCGATGACACGTTGCGGCTGTAGTCCATAGAGGTTAGAGCGATCACCGTCAAACCTCGCTTCTTGGCCGCCATAGCGATTTCGATAGGCACCGGATTGCGGCCCGAGTTAGAAACCACGATAATGACCTCGCCTGGATGCGCATCGTGAGTCTCAAAAAGAATGGTGCCGAACCCCTCCAGTTTCTCCAGAGCGCTGCCCTTGAAAGGGCCGGTGTACGGCATCTGGTCGGGGTCCAGGATTGGGTTGATGGGCGCCAGGCCACCGGCGCGGCACCATATCTCTTCGGCTAGGATATGCGTGTGTCCAGAACCAAATACGTGAACCATACCACCATCGGCAACCACATCGGTGATAATAGCTGCCGCCTTTTCGATCTGTGGCCACTGGTCGGTCTCAATGCGATTCAGCATGGAACGTATCTGTTCCAGGTACTTTATACCGGACATAAGTATACCTCCTAATTACAATCCAGTCGCCCTATACCAGCCATACCCAAGGGTTGGTTAGGGCAGGAGGCCAGCGAAGTTGAACTCTGCCTCGCTGGCCTCCTCTTCATATGTCAGTCGTGCTGGGAGTACAGCTCGCGGGCTCTAAGGTGTTAGCCCAAAGAGCAAGCCGATCAGCCTGACAATCGCCGAGATCAGGAAGATGTCGGGGGCCAAGAAGCCGATGTTCTCAGCGCCCAATGCCGCCATATCGCCCATGATCTGGTAGTGATACCAGAAGGAACCTAGGATCCAGGCGGCGAAGCACCAGAAGAAGCCGCCTAGAATAGCCCCCCTGCGGCCAGCCACGGCGTTCCCGAAGATCGCCCCCGAACCGCTGGCGAAGAAAGCGCCGATCATATTGGGCAAGGTGATGGGCCATCCTATGAGGACAAGCACGCCGATGGCTACTAACTGGGCGATGGTGCCCGTCACCAAGCCGATGAGGAGTGAGGTAGGAGCGTAGGGGTAGATGACCGGGCAGTCCAGAGCAGGGATAGCTCCAGGAACAACCTTCATGGCGATGCCTCGGAAGGCAGGCACCAAGTCAGCGATGAACATGCGCACCCCTTGGAGCAGCACAAGAACACCTGCCACGAAGGTGAGAGCTTGGGTTATGGCGAACATGATGAAGTTCTTGCCTCCGGCGATGCTCTGCATCGCTTCCGGGTTGCTGACCCCGATGATGATCGCTGCGGGCAAGGCCACCAAGAGCATGATTATGGAGAAGTTGACCGACATATCGCGGAAGAACTCCAACCCCTTGGGCATCTTCAACTCCTCAGCGCTGGGGGAGTCGCCAACCAATTTGCACAAATAGGCACCAAATACATTGAGGGTGGTTTGCCCATGGCCGAAGCCGATCTCGTCGCCCCCGGTGATCTTCCTCATATAAGGCTGCGCCCAGGCGGGGAAGAGGGTGGAATAGAGACCTTGGATGATGATGCCGCCCACGACGACCGCCCACTCAGGCAACCCCATATTATAGAGCAGGATAGCCCAAGCTCCAGCGTGGATCCACATCATGTGCCCTGTCAGGTATATATATTTCCAGGGTGTTATCCTAGCCAGGACCACGTTGAGTAGGAAACCGCCGCCCAATATGAGTGCCGTCTGCCGGCCCAGAACCGGGGCCACCGCCGCTACGACTGCCTCATCCTGGGGGAAGAAGCCTTCTAGGCCATAAGCTACGAAAAACATCTCGCTTATTGGCCCCAGGGCGGTCACCAAGGTGATGATCCCCGCCAACATGACCAAGAAGCCGAGCATCGTTTTCAAGGTGCCGACGAAGATCTCGGCCGCGGTCTTACGCTGCACAATCAGACCAATCAGCGCGACCAGACCCAGCACGATGACCGGTGTGCCGAAGAACTCTACTAGGAAATCCAACATTTGTCACCTCCTACTTTGAGATTCAATGGCCAAGCACCACCTCTCACTTTTGGTGCTTGGAAGGCGAATAGACTCAATTTATGCCATAAATCCCCTCCTTTCTTCTTCTACTTGGCCTGCAAGACGCAGAGAGCCCATATCTATTCCGGCAGATCTCCCCTCTGCTTCAGTACAGCGACCAACTTCCTCTTCATTTCGGCCGTGTCGGTGAGCTTATCTAGGAAGATCACATCGGCATCAGCGTCCTTTAGGTAAAATTCCATATCCTTAGGTGCGACAACGATGTCGACATTGCCCACACCTTTGAACGATTGCATATCCCAGGCTACGATCTCAGCGCCTCTTACCCCTAGGTCCCTTAAGATATCCTCGAGAAACATCTTAAGCATGAGCGCGGTTCCAAATCCCATGCCACAAAGGGTAACGATTTTCATAAAGTCACCTCCTAAAAGATTAATCGTTCGCTCGTACGAGAAGCCCAAATCTCCGAACAGAGCGATTCCCTCAGAGGATCACAACAGTACTCAAATGTGCCGGGGTATCAGGATTCAGCCCCTTATACATTGCACGGTAGTAGGCCAT
>JBFFDV010000338.1:0-2528 GCA_041559215.1 Anaerolineae bacterium
ATAATCCGTCGACAGGTGGAGGAGGTGCTACTCTCACAGGGTATCACTATGCGCCTACCTATTCTCCATCGCTGGGCTATTCCACCTGTAGAGTTCGAATTCCAATCCTCCCCCGATGCCCTTATCATCTCTCGGCGGGAAAAGATAGACAGGATAGGAGAGATAGCCTTGGACCCGACCCTTAGTCTGGAAAAGGTAGAGGAGATCGAGCGCCTCACCGATGCACTGGATGTTTCCTCCCTCGTTGTCCCGACGGGAGGTATCGGCTCTTATCCCCCGGTGATCGTTGAGCACGCCTCTCTGCGCTACGCCATTGGCGTGGTTATCCACGAGTGGATCCACAACTACCTTTACTTCCACCCTCTGGGGCAACGGTACGGCGCGAGCCAGGAACTGAGAAGCATGAATGAGACGGTGGCCAGCATGGTCGAGGACGAGCTATCGTTGGAACTGGAGAGGATATTCTACTCTGACATCTACGAAACTCGGCTGGAAGAGATGGCGCGGGAAGCGTCCCCTCCGCCTGAGCGGGTCCACGAGGACCAGTTCAGTTTCAACGCCAACATGCGTAAGACCAGACTCCGCGTGGACGAGCTGCTGGCGGCGGGCAAGGTGGAGGAGGCAGAGGCTTACATGGAGCAAAGAAGGCAGAAGTTAGTGGAGATGGGGTACTATATCAGGAAGCTCAACCAGGCTTACTTCGCCTTCTACGGCTCTTATGCAGCAGGCAAGGGTTGGGCGGCTGCCACAAACCCCGTCGGAGAGCAGTTGCGTATTCTGAGGGAGAGAAGCCCCACGTTGGCCGGCTTCCTCACTACGGTGGCTCGGATGAGCAGCTATGAGGACCTGTTGGACGAACTTGCGCGCCAGTAGCCAGCTCATCCTCGGAGAAGGGACCCTTCGCATCCTCCGTACTCAGTCCACCTGCCACCCCAGCCCCAGTATCCCCGGCCCGACGTGCGTCCCCAGGACTGGGGTCAATTCAGTTGGGCAGAACTCACCGGGCTGGAAACGTGAGGGAGCCTTCTATATCCCGATCAGTCTCTATCAGCCTAATAAAACCAAAAAAATTACGAAAAAAAGAGCCGCCAGCGATCTGAGGGAAGTTTCAGCCTGTCTCCCCTTCTACCGCCCTCACCACCTCTAGGAAGAAGTCAGACAGCGCCTTCTTGCTCTCTGCGCTCAGTTTGGTTAGGTACTCCTGGTACTTACCCACACAAGAGAGGAGCTTGTTGGTGAAGCTGCGATTGGCTTCCTCTACCACTGTCAGGCCTAGCGGCAAGCCGGCCAAAGCGCTCAGGCCTGATTCCCCCGCCAGGATCAGTCTGCGCGCCTCACTGAGCAGCCTCGACCTCGCCTCATCTCCCAATTGGCACATCTGTAAGACGATGGCTGTAATCATCTCCGTGCTATAAAGTAGGGGCGATTTCCGTTGGGGGATGCGTAATAGAAGCTCGTCCAATACCTGGTCGTACTCGCCTCTTCTTTTTCTCAGAGCTTGCAGTGTCTTTTCTTTCACCAACTGCCATTCTTTCCACTCGCCTTCATCGACCAGCGTTGGACTTATCAAGGCCGCTGCCCTCTGTGTCGGGTAGAAGACGATAGTAGAGCGGCCCGGGCCACGCTTTTTCTTGGGCAGGAGATACTGTGAGGCGACCATACCCTGTCTCTTCAGCAGCCGCAACATATCATAAGCAGATATGTGGCTTATCTTGAGCTTCTCCGCCACGACAGAATAATGGAGGGGCGCTTTGACCTCCCGGTATAGTTCCCAAAACTGCTCCAAGAACGCTCTCTGGCGCTCCGTCATACCCATCGGGATCCTCCTTCTAGTCCTTATGATATACTAGCTCGCATCTGCTGTCAAGCCAGTCGAGCACTGGCGTTCCGCAGCAAATGCCCGGGGAGCACGAGGGGGCCTGCCCTGAGCCTGGCGAAGGATGCCCCCTCGCCCTTATTCCCGCCTACATATTAGGGCTTGCGCCCAATCGCTGCGTAAGGCCGCACTGGGGCAGGTATCGAGCAGGCCTGGGGGTAACTGAGACACTCGTGCCCCCCTCGTTTACAGGCGAGCGCGAGCCACAGAGAGATGGGCATACACCAAGGTGAAGGGACGGAGGATTTGTTCGACTTGAAGACTAGGTCATTCTTAGGGGCATGGACTTGAAGCTCGTGATCAGGAGATCACAATCAGCAGACAGCCCACAACGAATAGACACTTGGCATCCGAGGAGAGAAGAGGCCCTCACCCTCAGGCATGTAGAGATGGAGGCGGGAGAGGGCTTGGAGCAGGGAGCGAGTCCTCTGGAAGGTCGGGCATCGCCCCAGTTCTATCGCTCTTCCCTATCCACTGCCTTTCTCAGGGTCTCTATCTCATTCTGTAGCCTCTTTTGCCTGGAAGCGATGCTAAAGACATAGACGAAGGTTAAGGCCCAGAATACGGCATAAGCAGCAAAGAGGTAACCGACATTATCCATCACTTAATCTCCTTTTCGAAAGCGTACTCTATTCTTCAGTCCTTCAGCCTC
>JBFFDV010000339.1:0-2523 GCA_041559215.1 Anaerolineae bacterium
AAAGCTGAAGCGGAGCCGGGATACCACGACCCGGCGATAACAGATCTCCTCACATCTCTCGGGTCTACGTTCGTCATAACTTCCTCCCAATGCCCTGACAGTATGCACCGTGTGCGCTTCACCGCATTCGAAAAGGGCTGACCCTTCGATACGCCCTTCGGGCGACTCAGGGCAGGAACCCTCACTACGAACCCGCGCGCCTGCTGATGCAGTGCTTCTCGGCGCTGACTATGGCCATGACCTGCCTCACCGCGTCATCCAAGCGGCCATCGCGGTTGACCACCACGTAGTCGAATTTGGGTAGATAGCGCATCTCCTCTCGCGCCTTGTTCATACGTCGTTCCATCTCTTTGGGCGAGTCCTTCCCGCGACCGATCAACCGCCTCCTCAGTTCCTCCATAGAGGAAGCGGTCAAGAAGATGAGCACCGCTTGCGGCATCTTCTCTTTGATGGTCTCTGCTCCCTGCACGTCTATACGCAATACCGCATCCTGCCCTCTTTCCAGGGCCTCGCGTAGCTCTCGCTCAGGTACGCCATAATGCTTGTCGTACACCACCGCATGCTCCAGAAGTTCCCCTCTTTCCAGCATAGCTTGATACTCGTCCTCGGAGACGAAGCGGTAGTCCACACCGTCCACCTCACCAGATCGTGGACGGCGTGTGGTAACCGTGACCACGCGATGGAACATGTATCCCTGTTCCCTCAAGCCTTTGAGCACCACGTCCTTGCCTACCCCGGACAGGCCAGAGATGACAACCACAAGGGGGTGCGGCTGCAGATAGGGCTTCAGTTGTTCATCCAGTTCCTGATTAGCGTTCTCTATTTCCTTCAAAGAGGCTCATTCCTTTCTCATCCACACAGCCTTGGCAGAGATCGCTATTCGCTCCTTACCGAAGCGCCCTTGAAGGGTTGTCGCAGCCTGCCCACTATGGTCTCTGGCTGTACGGCAGCCGTGATAATATGGCCCGTGTCCAGGACGATCACGGTCCGGGTCTTACGCCCATAGGTCATATCAATGGCCATCCCTTCTTTCTTCGCCCGACGAACCATTCGTCTCACTGGTTGCGAATTAGGATCGAGGATGGCCAGGATTCGGTTGGCAGCGACTATTCCTCCAAAACCAACATGTACTGGCTCCATCGTGTACGTCTCCTTGCTTAATCATCAAATTCTGGGTCCTTAGCTGAATTGGGCTTGCGCAGCGATTGGGTGCAAGCCGCAATATGTAGGGAAGAATCAAGGGCTAAGGGGCACCCTTCGGCAAGCTCAGGGCAGGCCCGTCGCGCTCCCCGGGCTTTTGCTGTGCAACGCTCAATCGCTGCGTGTTTGATCTGCTTGAAACTCTAGGTTATAATAAGAAATGAATACGAAGAGAGAAAAATGCCTCTTTACGAATATCGTTGTAATTCCTGTCGACGTCGGGTAACTTTGCTGCGTAGCTTCTCCGACACTAGCACGCCTCGTTGTCCCAAATGCGATAGCGAAGAGCTTACCCGACTTATCTCCCGCGTGGCTGTGCTCAGGTCAGAGGAGAGCCGCCTGGAGAGCCTCGCTGATCCCAGCAGCCTCGCCGGTCTGGATGAGAACGACCCCCGCAGCCTCGCCCGCTGGATGAGAAAGATGAGTGACGAGATGGGCGAGGACATGGGCCCCGAGTTCGACGAGATGGTTGATCGACTGGACGCGGGGGAGAGTCCTGAAGACATAGAGCGTTCCATGGAAGGACTCGGCGAAGAGGGCGCAGAAGACTACGAGTTTTAGGCACTATCTGTTGTAAAGGTGCGGGTGGCTAGAACTTCTCGTGTCTTTCCACATCAATGACGAAGACTGTCGCCCCTCCAACCTCCACCTCCACCGGCTCCGGTATGTAGAACTCGGAGGGCTCCGTCAAGGGAGCCAGGGGGCTGACATATCGTACGCGTGTGTGACAGTTATCCTTGATCAACCCCAATACCTCTTCGACCTTCTCCTTCTCTGTGCCGATATAGATGGTGGCGTTGCCCTCCCTTAGAAAGCCGCCGGTGGTGCTTACCAAGGTGGCCTTGTGGCCTGCATCCGTCAGAGCTTTCAATAAGCCGTCGGCATCTTCCTTGTGCACGATACTGATGATCAATTTGATGTCAGCAGCCATCATGAGCCTCGCCTTCTGAGTGCAGGCGCAGCGGAGCAGGAGACGCTACCTCCGCTGATCTAGTGATGCCGCTCTCCTGCAGGTAGTCGATCAACTCCTCCCCTGTGGAGAATATCTTGGTACAATAGTATTGTAGAAAAGGGCTGATCTCGTAGGGGAAGACCATATATACCTCTTTATCGTGGCTGAAGCCGTATATCAGTTCAGACAACACGCCCGGAGAGGGTTCTCTCACCGGATAGTAAACTATCACCATGTCGCTTTGATCGATCAATTGATAATCCCGCGCAACGGTTTGATCTTCTAGGATCCTCATGATCTCGGCGTCTATCTCTGCATCCTCCTGTTGATAGAGCCTTCTAGCGCTTTCCAATTCCTTAATCGCTAGGGGG
>JBFFDV010000340.1:0-2495 GCA_041559215.1 Anaerolineae bacterium
AGTGCATTGGGTGAACTGGTAACGCGGTGCGGCAGCCACTGGGGGAGGGGGGAAGAAGACTTTCTGTGGGGGACACCCCCACTTCCCCCGTCAGGGGACTGGCCGCCCCCTGAGCCCCCGCTCTGTTCATTTTTATGCAACACTACTTCGGCTCCCGTCTTGCGGGACAGCCCTAGGGATATGGCCGTAGCGAGGCCGGATATCAATCCCATGGCATAGAATGCGCCTAGATCGATCAAGGTGACGTCAGGAAAGAAATCTCGATCACCTAACAGGATTAGGTGTTGCCATCATTGCTCATCTCTGTCGATGCAAGTCGTCCCAAGCGATCAAGGCTAGCGAAGCCATTGTGAGTCACAATTTCAAGATTGCCGACCTTATCACGTGATCGGGGGAGCGCAAATCGCGCTAAGCGTGGGCCATAACCTTTCTAACCACGGAGAGGACTCCGCCCACAACGCGATTCCCAGTACCACGGGGTCAGTCACCGCCCAAGGCCTCGATGACCCGCTGCAGTCGGGCTCGGGCGTCGTCCGCCACCGGCTTCAACTCCGGGTTTTCCACTACACCCAGCATGGAGATGGGATCCACGATAGCTACCACGCTGCCACCGTTCTCCTCGTAGACGA
Organism: Anaerolineae bacterium; assembly: GCA_041559215.1. Classification (GTDB taxonomy): domain Bacteria; phylum Chloroflexota; class Anaerolineae; order UBA7937; family B3-Chlor; genus JBFFDV01. The sequence continues at coordinate 630 of JBFFDV010000340.1, forward strand.
TCACGTTGCAGGGAAGCAGCAATCCAAGCTCCAGTTCTGTGCTCAAGGCCTGATAGGCCAGTGGGGGGTTGCAGGCGCCCAGGATGATGTACTTTCGAAAGTCAGCATCCAGTTTCCTCTTGAGCGTGGCCTTGACGTCGATCTCGGTCAAGACGCCGAAGCCTTGCTCCTTCAACGCGGCCACGGTCCGCTCGACCGCCTCCTCGTACGGAAGGTCCAATTCGGTCCGAAGGGCATAATCCTGGATCTCACCCATCTTGTCCTCCCTTTTTCAATCCTTTTCTACGCTTCGCATCACCAGCAGCGGGTTCCACGCCTGTGTCGAGCATAGCCGAGGGCCACAATGTCCCAGATCTCACTGGCCCGACAAGGACAGTTGAAGGCTAAGCAGCGCAGTCGCTGCTTGCAGAGCGTATTTGCCTGCCCGCGTAACCGCGGCCTGCGACTGTCTCACAGCAGCTTGATCACCACTTGTGCAATAAAGCGCAAGGTAGTCGGCAGCTATCTGCTCTTGGCGCAACTGCTCAGCTGCACTATGGTAGATTTCGAACGCGTCTGGGCTGGCTGGTGGCGGACATTCCACAAGTGATGCGCTAGCGCTCTCTAGTAGCTCTTGCCAGGTGGAGGCCAGTGGGCAAGCCTCGGTATACTGCTCGTAACCCATCCACTCAACCACCTCACGCCATACCTTGGCCAGTTCTCCATCCGCCGGATCCACTCTGTCGTTCAGACACTGCAGAAAGAGACGGTCCCGGGCGGCCCAATCCGCAGGTAATGTCGGCATGGGTGCAGGCGCGGGAATGTGAGTAGGCTCTGGAATTGGCGCAGTAGCCCTGCAACTCACTGCGAGACACAGGACCGCAACTGCCCATGCCAGGCCGGCTAGCTTCGTCGATGGTCGTCTCATTCTCGCGGTTCCTCCACCCACTCCTCCACATCCCTAATTAGGCTGTCCTTCTCCTCAATGACCCTCCTAGCCTCCTCCCACTCTGCCTTGCTGGGGCACTCGTCACCCTCATAGGGGTCCAGCACCGCCCGCAGGTTGTAGAGAGTTTTTGCGCAGGGCCCAGCGCGGCTAAGATGACCATCATTCCCCTAGGTCTTCTATTTCAAACTTCATTTGTCTTCCCACCGTTCCAGGCGCCGAAGAGCAGCATCCCACAGTAGTTTCACCACAACCGCAAACGCCACCTGACAACTCACCAGGGCAAATGGTAGCCACACTGCATCCGAGAAAATCCACCCTACAGCGCCAGAGCCTGCCAGGGCTTGGATTACCAACACGACATCGCTGCCGGGAAAAAGACGAACCATCAGCCAGACGAAGGTGGCTAGCGTCAACAATACAAAGAATATGTTGAGCGCCATGATTGCGCATTGCGCCAGTGTTGAAATGCGGCGCTTCAGCTCCTCTATGGTGAAATCAACACTTAGCCCTCCAATCGCCACCGCCACTGCCGAACCGCCAGTCAGCCCCCAGACTATAGTTGCTACGAGGAAGCCAATCTGCCACAATGGGAATTGCAGCCACAGCCCAGCTAGCGGCAGAATAAGACCCCAAGACAACACCATCGGGAGCCACATGGCCCAAAACTTCCCCTTCAATACCTCGGACATCGAGATGGGCGCGCTGCGAAGCAGGGCCATGTTGCGTCCCTCCCGTGCGATAGCCATGAGGGGTGCACCAATCGGCAAGATGCCCAGGAAGATTAGGAGAAACATCAACATGAACCAGAAGAGGAGTGGCCGCAGCTCCTCAACTCCCTTCCCACCGATCACAAAAGGCGAAATAATGAAAGCGACAAAGACGAGGGGTTGTACTAGATTGATAAGACCACGGGGATCACGTCTGAGCTCCAGCCACTC
>JBFFDV010000341.1:0-2485 GCA_041559215.1 Anaerolineae bacterium
CCTGACCCGGCAGCCATGCTGGGTGATTATCGCGCTCAGAGGCCAGACTGTGTCAACCTTCCCTCGATAGGCACATAGTCTAGGTCAAAGCCAAAGTGTCGCGGGCCCAGCAATTCAATCCCCTTCTGAGTGCGGTAAGCGGCGTGGGCTTTACGCCCCACGACTGCCACTCGGGCCCCTATCGGAAAATCGTAGCTGATCGCTGGTTCACCCGTCTCCAAGTCCACCATGATCAGCGAGTCGGGGCTGGTAACGAAAGGGTTGTCATCCAACCAGCTCACGTGGTACTCGTTCTTGTACCAGATCTTGAAAGTGTGGCCCTCGTAGTTCCGCAGACCTTTCAATTTGTGACTCCCAAGCCCGAAGGCGTACGACTCCTCATCCGCTATCTCCGAGGATGTCACCTCACCCTCAAAAAGCAACCAGCCATCAACGGCCTTGACCGCCGCCGCTACCGGGTCGGCGCCCTTCTCCCGAGCTTCGCGAATCTCTCGTCCCACATGAAGGGCTGTGGACAGCGTGCCAGCAGCAAGCAACTCCTTGGCTTCCTTCACCTGCATTAGATAGCAGGACACTCCTACCCCGCCATAGACGGCAACGATGAGCAATCGCCCGATGCGATCGGCCATTGCCGTGCTTACTGTATCCTTCAGGATCGCAACATCGCCCCAGCGGGTGACGAAAGACATCGGACAGACCGGTACTCCGCGAATCTCGGGTATCGTCTGCGGCACTTCGGGAATGGCCCTCCCGCCAGCGTAGTCGCCATCTACGGCAGGGAGGCCGAGTTCCAGCGCTGCGGCGATGGGTGCCGGAACATTGCTGGCCCCTATCTCCACGGGCACAATGGCTTCCACCTTGATCCCCGCATAGTCTTGCAACGCCTGGACAGCGGCTACCATACGACCCAAGGGATCGTACTTCTCCTCGACACACCCAAGTCCGGCCAACTCTTCCTTGGTACCCCCTGCACCACCTCTGCCTCCCATGCCAGCCACTGTGACCGTCCACGCCTCTCCGGGAAGGCTATCTATATCCACCCACTCGATTTCCCGACCGGCCTCCAACTGGTCCAGAAGCAGCTTCAGGCCTAGCTGAGGTCTTCCGCCTCCGCCCGCTCCCATAAAGCAGAGACCGCGCACGAAATCCTCACACTCTTGCTCAGTCCGCACCGCTAACTTGCGCATCTAATCTCCCTCCCGTCGCGTACTCAGTCTCTGGCCTTCGAATACAATTGAAAGCCCATGCATGGCAGATGAGACCTCGACGACAGCAACACCGTCTGGTCATCGCTCGCCTCAAGGGCCAAACTCCTTCAACCTCTCCTCGATGGGGACATAATCGAGATCAAACCCGAAATGTCGCGGGCCTAGCGCTCGGATTCCTTCCTCTGTGCGGTAGAATTCGTGGGCCCTACGGCCAATGACGGCCACCTGATCTCCCACCCCAAAATCGTAGCTGATGGCAGGTTCAGCCGTCTTCAAGTCTACTATGATCAGCGCATCGGGGCTGGTGACGAAAGGTTTGTCGTCCAGCCAACTCACATGATATTCATTCTTGTACCAGATGCTGAATGTGTGGCCCTCGTAGCTTCCCAGCCCCTTCAATCTATGAGTTCCAAGCCCGAAGGCATACGATTGTTCATCCGCTATCTCGGTGGCGGAGATCTCGCCCTCAAAGAGCAACCATCCATCGACCGCCTTGACCGCCTCCGCCACCGCGTCAATCCCTTTCTCACGAGCCTCCCGAATCACCCGGCCTACGTGAAGGGCCTTCGTAAGTGTGCCAGTAGCCATGACCTCTTTAGCTTTCTTCACCTGCATCAAATACCAGGAGAACCCTATTCCTCCATATGAGGCAAGGGTTATCATACGGCCGATGCGATCGGCCATGGCCGTGCTTACTGTATCGTTCAGGATCACGATATCGCCCCAGCGAGTGACAAAGGACATCGGACACACCGAGACCCCGCGAAGCTCCGGTATCGCCTGTGGCACTTCGGGAATAGCTCGTCCACCAGCGTAGTCGCCATCTACCACGGGCACGCCAAACTCTAACGCTGCGGCTATGGCTGCCGGAACGGCGCTGCCGCCTGTCTCTCCCGGGACGATGGCTTCCACCTTGATCCCAGCAAAGTCCTCCAATGCCCGAACAGCGGCCACCGCCAGGCCCAGGGAGTCATACTTCTCCTCGACACACCCCAGTGCAGCTAACTCTTCCTCACTGCCGCCCTCACCAGCCCTGCCCCCCATGCCAGCCACTGTGACCGTCCATGCCTCTTCAGGAAGGCTATCTACATCCACCCATTTGATTTCCCGGCCGGCCCGCAACTGGTCGAGCAGGAGTTTCAAGCCTCCCTTCGGTCTTCCGCCTCCCCCGGCGCCCCTAAAGCACAGACCGCGCACAAGATCCTCGCACTCTCGCTCTGTCCGCAATATCATATTGCCCATCTCGCCCTCCTTGAGTTGCGCTGATGATTCCCTCA
>JBFFDV010000342.1:0-2468 GCA_041559215.1 Anaerolineae bacterium
ACGCTCCTTCAAGGCCATGAAGGCTAGCATGTGGGCCATGCCCCCACTCTGACTCACCAAGCTGATGTCACCCGCCTCCACATGGGAGAACTCCGGAGTGAAAGAGGCATTAAGCCCCGCCGGGAGATTGATCATGCCAAACGTATTGGGGCCGATCACGGGAATTCCCGCTACATCGGCCAACCCCGCTATCTCGTCCTGAAGTTGCCCTCCATATTCATCCTCGATCTCCTTGAATCCCGCGGTAATCAAGACGATCCCCCTCACACCCTTGGCCGCACACTGCCTGAAAATGTCGGGGACTATTTGGGGCGGCAAGGCGATGATGGCAACATCAAGACCCCGGGGAACATCCATCACGGAGGCATAGGCCCTGAGTCCATACATCTCCGTTTCCCGCGGGTTTATGGGGTAAATCTCCCCTTTGAAACCGCCCTTGGTCAAACTCTTCATCACATGATATCCGAGCTTGTCCGGATTCCTGGAAGCCCCTACAACGGCCACACTACGCGGATAGAAGAGGACCTCCAGATTCGCAGACTTAGTTGGCATCCCATAGTCCTCCTTTGCCACTCCTAAGTGAAGTATCTAGCCCTTTGATTGTAAGCCGATGGTTGTGGTTGGTCAAGCCCATTTCGTGGGCCGACGGATGGGCCGCACTCCTACCTGTGCCGTCATTCCATAGTGGACAATATATTGTCACATTCGTCCACTTGCAGTAGCATTATTGTGAACGTGCTCAAAACCTGCTCTTCAAACCTACTAATGGCGATGAGCGGAACAGCGGAGGAGATATACATGAGCGATTACATCCAGGTGCTGATCACCATAGATAGCGAGGAAGGTGCACGGGAGCTGCAGCGACTTCTCGTCGAACATCGAGCCGCAGCCTGTGTTCAAGTAGTGGGACCCGTATATAGCACCTACTGGTGGGAGGGAAAGATAGAAGACGCCAAGGAATGGATGTGCCTGGCAAAGACTCAGGCCGGACAGTATGATATGCTGGAATCCCTGATCAAAGACAACCATCCCTACAGCGTGCCGGAAATCCTTGCCGTTCCCGTCTTGACCGGTAATAGGGAGTACCTGAATTGGGTCAAAGCTGAAAGCACGCCCCCGCGTGAGGTTTTGCCCTGACTAGCCAAAGATGTGCCATGAAACAGACTCCGGCGGGAGAAGAGCGGGCCGAAGCACGTGAATTGGCTGGAACGCATGGCTGTCGAGCCGCAGAGTGAAGCTAGAGGAAACAACTCTCCCAACCGGACTTCTTCGCATCCCAGAACATCAACTCAAATCTCCAACCAATGAGGCTGGGTGTGGAATCTCATCCCACAGCTGACCCCATGCCCTGAATGTGCACAGAGAGGCACTTACGCCTGTGAGCCAGCCGAGGCCAGCTACATCTGGCCTATCCAGATGCCTATCGGGGTCCATTCCAACCGAATCCCAACTTTGTCAACCAGACTCAACAGCATTCCCAACCAGATCCGTAGGTTTGGGGCCGCTTTTCTATGTTATGATGATATAGAGGACTGCACAGGCATATCCTCCTGGTTCAGATGCCTCTTGTCTTGACGGGTTCTCGACAGTCAAGTTGGCATCGCTCCTGAAATCGTGACGATCCAAGAACGGCCACGAGGCACCACCCAAGATCAAGGAGGTACGTTTCGAAGATGTACCTTTTGGGCAGACAGTGAAGATCGGCGTTGCGCAGCAAAAGCCCGGGGAGCACGAGGGGTGTCCCTTCGACACCGCTCAGGGCAGGCCCCTCGCGTCCTTCATACCCCCGTATCTTGGGGCTTGCACCTAGTTGCTGCGCAAGCCCAAGATCCTTTGCATTGACACATAGGACAGATTCTGGTATACTATAATAATAAGAACAAAAAGCAGGCTACAGCATGGCGGCCAAAGCGCGGGCCATTCACGAAGATTTCTCAGGCGAGCTTGGTCTGCATTGGAAACGGTATGTGCTGGGCCAAGGCGCGCTGGAGCCGACGGGGAGTACGTTGCTCTTCGTCAACACCGACACGTCTGCCCACCGTTATACCGACGCGCAGATAGATGATTACCAGGGCTTGCCGCGTAGCCGTCTCCAATGGCGGGCCCCGCTGAGGCTAACGGTGCGAGCACGCTTCTCACACCCGGCGGGAGAGCTGAGCGGCACAGCGGGCTTCGGCTTTTGGAATGATCCTTTTATGATGACTGGCAGGCGCCTACCCAGCCTACCACGAGCTGTCTGGTTTTTCTACGCCTCGCCGCCGTCAGATATGAAGCTGGATCTGCGTACGCCGGGCCAAGGCTGGAAGGCAGCGACGATAGACGCCATACGGCTTTCTTTCTTCCTGTTGGTGCCTACCGCGCCCTTGGCGGTGCCGCTGATGAACATCGGCGCAGTCTATCGCACCCTGTGGCCCGTAGGGCAGCGCGCTATCGGCGTGAGCGAGGCGGCCCTTGAGGCCTCAATGACC
>JBFFDV010000343.1:0-2468 GCA_041559215.1 Anaerolineae bacterium
CCTATAGCCGCGTTGCCCCTCAGTTCAACAGGGAGCCGCTCGCGGAGCGCCTGTATACGGCCGGGATCGAGTACGTCTACGCCGGGCAGTATCTCGGCGGCAGGCCCAAAGATCCTAGTTGCTATGATCAAGATGACGAGAGCAAGGTGCTTTACGGGGAGATAGAGAAGAAGGAGTGGTATCAGCAGGGCATCGATCGGCTCATAGAACTCGCTACCGAGAAATGGACGGCCGTGCTCTGTGCCGAGGAAGATCCAGACCACTGTCATCGCCATAAGCTCATAGCGCAGACGCTGCTGGACAGAGGTATTGAGGTCAGGCATATACGGCACAAGAAGGGTACTGTCTGGTATGAACTTGCTGAGCGCACGCTGGAAAGAGAGGCGGAGCAGTTGCGAATGTTCCCGGCGGAATGAATATGAAGATACTCACAATCGGAACCAGTGGGAGGTCTGCTGAAGAGTTCTTCAATGCATTGGAGGACGCTGGCGTTGAGAGAGTCCTCGATGTTCGTCTGAAGAACACCTCGCAACTGGCTGGATTCACCAAGAAGCAAGATATCGAGTTTTTTCTGAAGCGCCTGTCGGGTATCGAGTACCATCACCTGGAGTTCCTGGCTCCAACGGCAGAACTGAGAAAGGCGTATGAGGAGTCGGGGAAAGACTGGGACCTCTACGTTCGCGAATTCTCCCAGTTGCTCGAGGAGCGGAAGGTCCTAGAAAGGCTCGATAGAGCCTTCTTCGCCGAGAAGAGATGCTGTTTGCTCTGCAGCGAACCGACGCCCGAACGCTGTCATCGCAGGCTCGTGGCTGAGTATCTGGCGGGACAGTGGCCGGATGTGGAGGTAGTTCATATACAAAAGGAGTGAGCCTGATGTAGCATTGACACTGCTCGTTTAGTGGGGCCTTGAGTTCGCCCTAGCGGAACATAACAAAGTGGTGATATATGAGGGAGTAAAACGATGGAAAGATCCATGATTATCACCGATGTAACTAGGATGGGGCCGCCCAGAGTTTGTGTGGCTGGATTCTTCACTGATGATGGAAGCCCGGTGAGGCCGGTTCTGCCGTTCGAAAGCATGACCGAAGACTTCCTCTACCGTGAAGGCCAGCAGGTGGTGATGCCTTTTGCCGAGGTACGAATGGCATTCACCGAGCATTGTCCCGATCCGCCGCACACTGAGGACTGGGAGATCGATCCTTTCGGGGCACCTGAGCTGGTCAGGCTCCTGTCGGTGGAGGAGAGAAGGGAACTTCTCAGAAGCCAGTTGGATGGCTCCGTGGCCGAGATCTTCGGGGCACCGATACACGAAAGCAGGTACCTGATCAGAGGCCACGGAGATAGATCTCTGGGCACCATAGCGCCGAGCCAACTTTCCTGGGTATCGTATCGCTGGTACGAGGAGGGAGAGGGAGAAGGAGGGAAGTGGGACTACCGGGTACGGTTCATAGACGAGGCGGGAGAGGAGTACGCACCCAAGGTCACGGATCTGACCTTCAGGACGGCGTGTGACTACTTGCGGACTCGCAGGGGCTGGGACCCAAATAGGGTCAGCCAGTGGATGAGGACCTTCCTGAGTGAAAAGGAGGTGTACTTCCGAATTGGCCTGGCGAGAGCGTGGGAAAAGTATCCCGACCGGTGTTACCTACAGGTGACCGGGATCTACAGCTTCCCCGATTATCTAGGGGGCAGGACATACGCTGACCTGCGTGAGATAGCGGCCGAATGAGCCGACGCCAGGCAAGTGGCTCGAGAGCAACTAGCTGACAGCCTCCGTGGATCATTGCGCCATCCGACCGATTTGGCTGAACCCCTAAGCACCGAGCATTTCCCGGTGACACAATATTGGAGGTGTTCCATAATGCCCTTGCGAAATGCAGGGCGGGCGCCCTGGAATCATCTCATCTTCGACGAGGCTCGCCTTGCATGTCGAGGCGGACCTTATTCATCTTGGATCGGTCATTGGTGGGCATACCGACGGCTCACATGCGACTCACGCAACCTGTTCCGTCAGAGGTGCCAAGACCCACTGCACAGAAGCGGGCCCGGGAGGGACAAATGATCTTTGTCGGCGCAGACGGTTGCAGGGCAGGATGGTTCGCGGTGTCGCTGACGGAGACTGCCGACTGGCAGGTGAATGTGTTTCGCGATGTGGGCAGCCTTTGGAATGTATTCAGCAAGGCATCGGTGATACTTCTGGATATTCCCATCGGTCTACGAGAGGAAGGTCATACAGAGCGCCTGTGCGACAAGGAAGCTCGAAGACTGCTTGCTCCCAAGAGGCAATTCAGCGTTTTCCCAGCACCGTGCAGGCCTGCAACTCTCTGTACTACTTATCGGCAGGCCAGCAACATCAATAAGCTGAGGACAGGAAGACGCTTGTCTCTTCAGACCTGGAGCATAATCCCCAAGATTCGCGACGTGGATGACCTCCTCGCCGATAATGAGGCTGCTAGATCGCGCATCAG
>JBFFDV010000344.1:0-2455 GCA_041559215.1 Anaerolineae bacterium
ACATAGTATCACGAATAAGAGGCAATTTCTTGAAGGCCTCCAGTGCGCCAAGTGAACGCGGCAACCACTTTGTGAGCATAAAGTGTGTAGGGTCGAAGATGAACTCATCGTACTCATCATCCTTCATGAATTCTCCTTCGACAAACTGGTACATCGTATTGGCAGGGAGGCTGTGGCCAGGCCACCTGAACCACCGCAGGTCAAGGCGCTCCATAACGCGCGCTGGCAAAGACAGCAGTGGCCCCTGAGTCATATCTGGGTCGAAATCGGCGAGGAACTTGTCCCAGGCCTCAGCGGCCTTGCTGATGTCTTCCATGGATTCTTGGATGGTGATGCCGGCATAATACATGGGAAACGCCTGGATGATCGGTATGACCGGCACGCAATCCGGCACCCTTAGATGCATGGCATCTAGTGACCTTCTTAGCCTGTCCTCGTAAAGCTGTTCAGCGGACTTCGTCATTTTTCACTCACCTCCGCAACCCTTCTTCTTTCTTGAACTTACTTGCCGCCAACCCACCCCTTGGCTAGCGATACTGCCGCCATCGCATCTGGCCCGTAGGCATCCGCCCCAACATAGTCCTTGACCCGGTCGTCCATTTGACCCCCGCCAATCATTATTCTTACCTGGTCCCGGAGGCCGGCCTCTTTCATGGCTTCTATAGTCTCCTTCATCACGTCGTAGGTGAGGGTTAGAAAGCCGCTCAACCCCACGACCTGCGGCTTCACCTCCCTTACGGCTTCCACAAATCTCTCTATGGGGACATCCACACCAAGGTCGTGAACCTCGAAACCGTGTGAATCCAACATGAAGACCACGATGTCCTTGCCGATATCGTGGATATCTCCGGCGACCGTACCAATGACCACCTTACCCCGACGCTCAAAATCGGGAGCCTTGGAGAGCACTGGCTTGACCAGTTCCGATATCCGGGTCATGATCACGCCCGAATAGACAAGCTCGGAAATGAAATACTCCCCTGCGCTGAAGCGGTCGCCGATGATCGTCAGGGCATTTCGGGCATCGCTCATGATGGCGAAGGGATCCTCGCCGGCATCCAATCGCTGCTGGACTATTCTCAGGATCTCTTTCTCCTTCAGGTCAACAAACACTTGCACAAGATCCTCAGCCATGGTTCTTTGCCTCCTTCAGTACTTAACAGGCTTCAGCCACGAAGATGCTGCTGCGGGATATCAGCGATGCTGACACCCTTGTTGCACGCTCTCAGGATACGTCTCGTTATTGCCCTTCTTCACCCACTGGCAGTACTCACCTATGGAAACTCACGTCGACGCTGAACCTTTGAGGCGATCTATTGCCAGTCACGCGAACTCAAGTCTAGAGGCGAGGGCTAGCTCCCGGATTAGATCCGCCGCACCCCCCCTTCATCAAGGCCGATCAGCAGCGGGGCATCCGAATCAAGCCCCTGCGGCGCCGCTATGCAAGTCATCGCCTGTTCAATAGCTAGGTCGTCGTTCCAATTCGACCAGGATCGGCCTCCATCACGTGAGACCAGCAAGGTACGGCTCAGCATCACTAACACGTGCAGTTTGGCGGGGGATTGGGGTGAGAGTACAATCGCATTGACTGGACCAGTGACAGAATCTTCACCCAGCCGTCTCCAGGTCTGCCCCCTGTCATCTGAACAGAATGGGCCAAAGGACTCTGTGCCAGCCCACAGAATGCCGTCATGGGCATAGCCTGGAGATAGCACCAGGCTGAGCACCGGCGCGAACTCGGTAGGAAAGCCCACCTCTCGCCAAGCCCGCCCGCCGTTTGTGCTACAGAAAATCCCAGATTCTGTACCGACAAAAACCGTCTCATCATTGGCAAAATCAGGAGAGATGTCCATGGAAAGAACACTCAAATCTAATAGACCGAAGTTCCACGCGGACCAACTGTTACCTCGATCAACCGAACAATAGATGCCATCTTCCACCGTGCCAGCGAGCAGCGTACCGTCTTTGGAGAAATCTGGGGATGTGACCAGAGTGGAAATAATTGGTGGTGGCGAGGGCAACACGGCAAAAAGCCAGCTCTGGCCGCCGTTCACGGAACGTAGAATACCACCCGGCACACCCGCAAACACGCTCTGATCAGAATCATAATTGGGCGAAACGGCCACGGCAGTCGTCGCCAGGGGCGCATCGAGGTCTAACGCGTCGTACGCCGACCGCCAGCTGATGCCGCCATCTTCAGATCTGATGAGTCCCGAACGACAGGCGGCAAAGCAAAGCCCATCACGCGCAAAGCTAGGTGACGTGGCAAGAGAATAAACGATGTCCTGATCTTGAGTCTCTTCAATCATATCACTCTACGCTCCGAACGCCCCCATCCGCCTTCTGTCCTAGGCAGCCGTGGCGTTCAATTTTGGCGGCTCTTGACCTCGGACCCTTCGATGTCGCTTGCTCCTTCAGATTCTCGGCTTTGAGCCCAGGCCATTTCCGTGGTTAG
>JBFFDV010000345.1:0-2449 GCA_041559215.1 Anaerolineae bacterium
GTCGGCGCTTGTAACCCATAACATATGGGTCGAGGCTGGGCAGAAGGAATATCGAACGCTCTGTGTCGTAACCGCTTTCAAGCCCGTTCAAGTCCCTGGCTAGAACGAGATAACCTTCCCCTAAACTTTCTATTTCTATCTCCACCAGTTGTTGTCCCGTGGCAGCCAAAGCCTGCCCGATCTCCAGTTTTCCCAGCCCAGTCCACCAAACGATGTCCTCCTCCATGGCTGGCCCCAAACGGGAGAGGTAATGTTGTACCAACTTCACCTGAGCTGCTTCCACCGTGGGCGATTCCAGACTCACCCCCGGAAACCAGGTTTCGAAGAGGCTGTATTCGTACAAATTGCTCCGCCAGGTTCCGCGGGGGCGACCCCTTACCAGTCGCCAGTCATTAGGCATGAGGTCCACCAACATCCTCAAGCTGGGATCGCCCAATTCCTGTTTGATTTCCGCAGCGGTCTTGGCCGCATCGCCTAGGGTCTCTCCAATGGCAACAGCGGAGCGTTCATACTCTCTTCGAGTGACCCCGTGATGACGCAACCATCTATCCAGTAGAGCCTCGCGTTGCTTCCTGGTGGCCTGGTAAACGGTGGGAAGCAACCGCTTTGGCAGGATAAAGAGGGTATTGCGCATGCAGAGCACTTTGCCCAGGCTCCGTTTGTCACAGAGCGCTTCGTGCAACTCTTCCTTGAAGAAGCCCCTACGTCTGGCCCATAAGGATAGATAGGGGACGACAGCCGCAGTGGCATGTAGCCCACCTATCTCTTCAACCGTCTGCACGAAATCGGCATCTTGCACGGGCATAGCCAAGTGTTGCTTATGAAGGAGGAACTTGTTGACTTGATCTAGCTTGAAGACAGGGAGCGTCATTTGCTTGGTTCCCCATCTCCCTCCCAAGTCAAGCGTACTTCGGTCTTCTCTCGTTCCTCGACCGGTGGATGCACCTTACTAAGTTCCAGCTTGGCCTCACCTCCGCGGCTATCATTATATGCCCTTTTCCCCCCATGTCAAGAGTCTTGGATTTGTCGTATTGTCACGGAAGTGAAAACGTGGTACAATCGCCTGGGCCGCACCGCAGAACTGCCTGCCGTTTGTCAATCATAATAAAGAGTTGGAGGAGACAATGACGCGCAATATCATCATGGCTGGAAACTGGAAGATGTTCAAGACCGTGAGCGAGGCCACGGATTTGGCTCAGCGGCTCAAACAGGCCCTGGCAGACGTGAAGGATAGGGAGATAGTGGTCTGTCCTCCCTTCACGGCTTTGCATGCCATCGGCCAGGTTCTTGAGGGCAGCGACATCCAGTTGGGAGCGCAGAACCTGTATCCGGCAGAGGAAGGGGCTTACACGGGCGAGATATCGCCCAAGATGCTGGTTGACTTAGGTTGCCGCTATGTAATTCTGGGGCACAGCGAGCGCCGTCAGTACTTCAATGAGAGCGATGGTTTCATCAGGGATAAGGTGGAACTAGCTCTGCAGCACGGACTCAAGCCGATCCTCTGTGTCGGGGAGACGCTAGAGCAGCGAGGCGAGGGCCGGCAAAAAACAGTCGTAAGCATGCAGGTATATCGGGACCTGCAAGGCATCGGTGCAGAGGCGATGAAGCAGGTGGCCATCGCCTATGAGCCTATCTGGGCTATCGGCACCGGCTATACAGCCGCCCCCGACCAGGCCAATGCGATGCACTCGACGATTCGCAATAACCTCGACGGTTTATACGGAGAGGACATCGCCCAGGCAACTACCATCATGTATGGTGGTAGTGTCAAGCCCGATAACGTGGACGACCTCATGGCGCAGGCCGAGATTGACGGTGTGCTCGTGGGCGGGGCCTCCCTGAAAGCGGAAAGCTTCATCCGTATCGTTGAGTTCCAGGCATGAAAGAATTGCATCTTGGATCATGAGAAGGTTTCTGGTGCCTGTACTGAGCACCGTCGAAGGGCTTATCCTGGCCGCCGCGCTTCTGCTTTCCGGTTGCGAGGCCGGTCTCGATATGGTTCCCATATGCAGGCCAGAAGTCATGGAGGAGCTACACAGCGAGGACTGGCCTATACCAAATTGGGGAGCTAGCTATGCGGACCTTTATCTGCAGTTCTCGGAGCCCGTGGCTCTCAACCTCGCTGGCGCCGATGAGCTGACGAGCGGAGACGCGGAACTGCTGTCTCAGCTCACATGGCGCTGTAACACCACCTGCTTGGATCCATCGGTGCAACTGGCAGTTGATGGCGACAAAGCCTCATTGACTATCGTCCAGGGCTCTCTTCTCCGTAGCCTTCCCGAGGATACAGCCCTGCAGAACGAGTGGGATTTTACAGTTACCAGGGCCATCTCTTACTCGCTGGTGCTCAATGCCGGAGCACTCAACGGGACTCTAGATCTGACCGACTTGCCACTAACCGCGTTGAAGGTGAGCAGTGGCGACGCCGAGGCGGCCATCGCCTTTCCCA
>JBFFDV010000346.1:0-2448 GCA_041559215.1 Anaerolineae bacterium
AGCATGAGGCCGAAGATGAGGAGCACGATAGCTATCGCCGCTGCCCGTGAAAGGAGGGCTTTCCTATCCCGTATTATGGACATCCTCTCGCAGCTTTCCGAAAGCGGTAAGGTGTGGTACTCATACCCGCCCGCGTCTCGAACCAATATGTCTTCCAAAGAACGATATGCGATCGAGGACGGACCTGCCTCCCCTCCACAACCGCCTGACATCTTGAAGGCTGCGGACTCTGAGCAATGACCTAGCTACAAACCTCGGTCTCAAGTAGTGTCGCTTATAGGCCTGGACCCGTGCTTTCGCCACATCCTCTCGCGTCAATTGCTCGGTCTCTATAAGCGAGTTTTCTGCAGCGAAATCCTCCCAGCTATTGTAGACAAGCCAGCCACGCTCGGCACACATCTGGTAGAGTTCAGTGCCTGGGTGCGGGATGGCGATGGCGAACTGAGTGCTGTCCGACTGTATCTCGTTGGCGAACTCGATGGTCTCCTGAATAGTCTCCTGGTTCTCGCCTGGGACACCAAATAGAAAGAAAGCCTGGGTTTTGATCCCCAAATCTCGACAGTCTGTGAAGGCTTCTTTCACTTTGTCCAAGGAGATTCTCTTTTTCATAATCTCCAGCATTTTCGGCGAGCCAGATTCCACACCGAAGAGGATATAGTGGCAACCTGCTTCCTTCATGGCGGTCAACATTTCACGATCCACCGTGTCCACACGGCTCTGCACGATCCACTTCACCTCAACTCCGCGCTCCAAAAGGAGCCGACAAATCTCCAGCACTCTCTTCTTGTTCAAAGTCAGGCAATCGTCATCGAAGTATATCTCATCCACGCCATAGTCTCTCACCACATGCTCCATCTCATCAACCACATTCACTGCACTTCGGGCCCTAAACTTGTGCCCATACAGAGTGTCAGGCCACAGACAGTAAATACAGTGGTGAGGACAGCCCCGCGAACTGACCATGGCTGCGGGACAATCGCCGGAATAGATCGCTGCTCTGTAACCATCATGACGGACAATATGTCGAGCGGGGAAAGGCAACGAATCCAGGTCCTGGATAAGGGGGCGAGGAGGGTTAACCCGCACCTCCTCTCCCTCCCGATAAGATAGGCCTGCTACCTGGCTCAGATCACCGCCGCCCCCAAGGCTCAGGGCAAGTTCTTTGATCGTCATCTCAAACTCGCCACGGCAGATAGCATCCACAGCCAGATTATCCCTCAGGATCTCCTCGTGGAACACAGTAGGATGGGAGCCTATCAAGGTCACAAAGGTCCCATCTACACTCTCCTTTACCGCTTTGGCTGTCTCCAGATCATAGTTGATGGAAGGAGTTGAACACTCGATGACCACGAGGTCAGGTCTAATCCTTGCCGCTGCCTGGGCGAAGTCGGCGATGGACATCTCTTCCATCACCCCATCAATGAAGTGCACCTCCAACCCAGCCTGTTCCAACACAGCCGCCACGTACGCCAGATAGATGGGATACTCCAAGTATTTGTCGCTCCTCTTATGAGGCCAACGCACATCCGAACGCGCCCCATACCCTTCTCCAGGCCAAGGCGGGTTGGTTACCAGGACTTTCATCATGCCTCCATCAAACTCTAACTTGCTCGCACATAGCTCTCACACAGCTCCACAAAGCGGTCGGCCAGCTTGCTCCACTCGAATTCCTCTCTCACCATGGCGAACCCATTCTTTCCTATCCTCCTCCTCAGTCCATCATCCTCAAGGAGGAGGCTGATCTTGCTGGCAAGATCACCTGCATCGCCGGGGTGGTAGAAAAGAGCAGCTACACCTTCCTGTGCCACTTCCTGCAAGGCCGGCAGGCGGGGCAAGATAGCCGGAACACCACAAGCCCAGTACTCGAACTCCTTGAGGGTAACACGCCCTCGAGCGGACAGGATATCAGGCAGCACCACCATACCGATGTCGCTGGCACAGACATATGAGGGAACCTCATCCTGCTTCACCCAGCCGGAGAAGTAGAAGTTATCCTCTAAGGAATGAGCACTGACCCTCCTTTTTAGATCAGGCACAGCACTACCATCCCCCACCAGCCAGAAGGAGGTATCAGGGTGCTTGGGCAATATCAACCGAGCGACATCA
Organism: Anaerolineae bacterium; assembly: GCA_041559215.1. Taxonomy (GTDB): domain Bacteria; phylum Chloroflexota; class Anaerolineae; order UBA7937; family B3-Chlor; genus JBFFDV01. Next base: position 2,107 of record JBFFDV010000346.1, read on the forward strand.
ACCAGCAATCCGGGATCATCCTGGGGGTCGATCACTCCGTGGAAAATGAGAACGTGACTAGCCTCCGAAGCGTTCCTGGTTCTCAGTTCCTGCCCGTCAACCGGACGGAATACATGGGTGTCGACTCCGTCAGGAACCACATCAATGTTCCCAGGTTGGGCGCCGTACTGTGTAAGGATACTTTTCATAGCCTCGCTAATGGTGATGATTCTATCCGAATCCCGTATAGCCTTGCGCTCTAGACGCCGCCCCGCCCTCATCACAGCACTCAACCATCCCCCGCTCGAATAGTCCTCCAGATATTCGAACAGGAGATCTGTCAAATCTAGGACACTAAGAGAC
>JBFFDV010000347.1:0-2436 GCA_041559215.1 Anaerolineae bacterium
CAGCGTGCGCTCATCGGGGTTCTGGCCCACGTGGAGGTAAGAGTTGCTCTCGCCCGAGCCCTCCAATGCCGTGCCGGGCGCTCCGCCCTTGACGCCGATAATAGCATGGGAGAGGTGTTGCGTGCCTCGTAGGTCTAGCTGGGCACCCAGGGATTGCAGCGCTTGAATCGCCTTCTCCGTCAAGCTGGCGGCGGCGTCGTCCTTGACGGCCAGAGCGACGATGTGGCCCTCTGGTATGTCGGCTATGAAGTCGGCCAGATCTTGCGATTCGTACTCATTGGCCCAGGTGTCGAACCCTGCCTTCTCTACAACCGCTCCGCTTTGCGGGTGGATCACCGCCACGTTGTAGCCTCGACGATGTGTGGAGGCATCCTGTCCGTCCACGGTGATATAGGCGAAGTCGCCGGCGTTCAAACCAGCGCTGTTGACCGTGATCTCGACCGGAGAGGTCAAGCCGGTATTGCCGATAGCGAAGTTGCCGGGCAGGACATCGTGAGGGGAGGCAGCGTAGGCGAACTCCAGCACCAACTCGTTCAGTCCCTTTTTCAGATACTGGCCTGGCAGCGTCAGATTGTAAATCTCCCAATAAGCGCCAATAGGGAAGGTCTCCGGCAAACGGTGGCCGTTGAGCTTCACCTTCACCGTCTGCTGGGGTGAGTCCTCATAGGCGAAGGCCAGGGCTCGGAAGCTCATCTGGTAATCGCCCAAGTCGCGTAGGGAGACGAACAGGCGGGCCTGACCCGCCTCAGCCCAGTTGGCGGAGGCATCCCCGATGAGCTCCTCGCGGCTCCAGCCCTCGCCCTGGTATAGCCTGGCCCCTTCGGTACCAAAGTCGATGTTGACCTGGTTTTGGGCTTCTGGCTGCTCCACGCGATAGACTGTCAGGCCCCGCGCATCTTGGAGGATCTTCTCCGAAGGGAAGACCTGCTGCACGTACTCCTCTACCTGCGGCCGGGTATCGGAATACGGCGGGCGATTCGGAACAACGGGTTGGAATACCAGGTAGCGGATGTCGAAGAAATGGGTCAGTTCGTCGGCCAGTGTTCTGTCTTGCTCGACGCGGGCCGGATCCAACTCCTGGTATAGCTCCAGTTGGGCGATGGAGTCGAAGATGGGTATGCGACGGAAGTAATCGAACTTGAAAGGTGGGTTGCGGGAGATATTCCCCGAAGGCAGGCGCTTGTGATGGATGCTCTGGTAATACTGGGCCTGGGTGCGCTCCACTCCGAAGACACCGAAGCTGTTCCGCCAGCCCAAGGGAAATTCCAGGATGGCGAAATCACCGGGCTCCTCGGCCAGCGTGTAGTACCAATCAGGTACTTTGGCCTCGGTAAGGGGCAAAGGAACCGCCAGGTGCTCGAAGCAGAGTAGAAGCCCGAGGAGGACAGCTACGCCGAGAAGGAGGCCCCTTCTCTTGATGCGCCGCAGGATGGCGTAGGCGGCGAAGCCGACTAGCACCGCCAGGCAGAGCATCAACACGGCACTGAAGCGGTTAGGCACTCGATTGGCCTTCACTATGGGGAAGTAATGAAGGAGGATGAAAGGCAAGGGCAAGTTGACCAGCAGCCCATCCAGGTCGAAGGTGGAGCGGCCGTTGATATGCAGAAGAGGGCCCATGGCCAGTATCGCGAAGGTGATGGCGCCAACCGTCCAGGCCTTGACCCGTCTCCAATATCTCACAGTGGCGAAGAGGACCAAGATGATCACCATCCAACCCAGAAAGACGGTATTCACATCCACGAAGCGGGCCGTTCCCTCTCGCACGGCGGTCAGTTCCTGCGTCCAGTCGCCTCCCAGCGGGTGCAACGCCGTGGGCGTGGTGAAGCCGAAGAGGTCCACCAGCAGTTTCTCCGAGTGTCCCCAACCCTCCAGCGCATACTCGGTGTTGGAGAGTTCCTTGATGATGGGGTAGCCCACTGGCAGGTAGGTGACTACGGTCGTCAGGAGCAAAAGGCCAAAGCGCCTGGCAAAGCCAAGGTTGAATATTCTTTGTCGACCCGCGAAGCCGACGATGATTACCGTCAAGAAGGCCAGGAAGACGCCGAAGATCATCTCGCACAGCAAGGCCAGGGTGGCGAATACGCCAGCCAAGAATGCGTTTCGCCAGCCCGGTTCGCGCACGGTTCTCAGTAGGAAGAGAGCGAAGAAGGGTATCCACTCCGTGCTCACCATGTCATAGTGCCCCAGAGCCGCGTAGACGAAATGATAGGAACCGAAGGCGTAGACTAAGCCGCCGACGAAGGCGGCGCAATGAATGTGCAGAGAATAACCGTTTTCCCTTGCTGCCTCCCTCCGCAGCAGGTAGAGAAGTAGCAAATAGGTTCCATAGCCGGAGAAAGTGAAGGCGAAGAGGTTAAGCAGATTGCCGATGGTAGGCAGACTGAGAAAGGGTTGCAGTGCCAGCGACATAAGGGAGTTGAAGAGATTGTAGGTATA
>JBFFDV010000348.1:0-2404 GCA_041559215.1 Anaerolineae bacterium
CGGCGAGTTCGAGCAGTTGAGCGACGGGGTGGTGGTCAGAGAGCAACAACTTCTGATAGAGAACTTGGAGGTAACGAGTTACTTCGCCAGCGACCACTCGACCAATGTTTTGATGGATGTGCGAGGGCAACTGCCTCAGGATAAAGAGGCGATGCTCTCCATCATCGAGCGGTATCTTGCACTCTCTGAGGAAGAACAAGTGAACTACAGATTTGGGACCCTACTAGGGTTCTTCGGCTATCAACCGAGCTATCGCTCCTTCAAGGAGTTCTTCGTACCGTCGAAGAGGGAAGCAGTGACGGCTGTTATCGAGCAGTTGGAGCAGCAGCAGCCAGGTAGAACGAAGCAACTGGTGGCTGATTTCAACAGGATGCTGATCTGATGTACACCGTCACAAAGAACGGCATCATCGTCACCGCCAGCGAGACCTATCAGGCGGACATCGACATGGAGGACGGCAAGATCGTTCTCATCAGCCAGGACCTGCGAGGGAAACAGCTCGTAGATGCGGCAGGCCACTATGTCTTTCCCAGCTTCGCTCAAGGACAGGTGAGCGCATTGCAAAAGACCTGACCCTTGGATCCTTCGGTTATGTTCAGGACAGGGGCCCTTCAATGAAATCACCTTCTCGGTGGCCAAGCCCAGGATCTGCTATCAAAGAAAGGAGGCACCGTGACCGTTCCAACGTACGAAGACTATTACGTCCAAGTGTGCGACAAGAGGACGCGTTACTGGGCCGAGGGCGAGGGGGCGCCGGTGGTCCTGGTGCATGGCTGCGCCTGTTCGGCCGAGTGGTGGCAATACAATGTGGCTCCGCTTGCCCAGGGATATCGCGTCTATGCCCCCGATTTGATAGGGTCCGGACGTTCGGCCAAAGAGATCACCGATCCCTCGTTATCCTATGCAGCTTACTTCATGAGCAAATTCATGGATGCTCTCGGGGTAGACCGAGCCACGTTGGTCGGCAACTCCATGGGCGGAACTATCTGTGCTCAGCTCGCTGCGCAGTATCCTTCACGGTTGGAGAAGTTTGTCCTGGTGGACAGTGCTGGCTTCGGCAGGGAATTGCACCCTTTTCTGCGCTCGTGGTCGGTTCCGATCGTGGGCGGCCTAGTATTCAGCCTCTACCAGAAGATCTTCCCTCTGGCGATAAGGCTGAACTTATTGGGGCCGAGTTCCGTAGATAGAGAATGGATTGACGGAGCGACCGCCATGTTGAGGATGCCGGGGGTGAAGGAGTGCGCCTTGAAAATCGTTGGAGAGGGGGTTGATCTGGGGGGCCAGAAGAAAGAGCTTCTAGATGAGTTCAATTCTCAACTGCCTGACGTGACTGCGCCAACTCTTATCATCTGGGGTAGCCACGATCTCGCCGTGCCTGTGGCTCACGCTCACACTGCCCAGCAACTGATCCCCAACTCACGGTTGCAGATAATGGATCGCTGTGGCCATACGCCTCAGGTGGAGCGACCAGAGGAATTCAATCAACTGGTGCTGGATTTCCTCAACGAAGGCAATTCAGAAAAGCCCTAGAGGAGGAAGCCTTAGCCCAGCTGTCCCTCGCCCTCTTGTGCCCACCACAGAATGGCATCCATGAAATCTGTTACAAAGCGCTGGGCATCCACCCCAGTGGCCACCTCCACCGTTGGTTCTTGAGCGGGCCTAGGGCGCCTGTCGGCGATGGTCATCCCTCGGGTAAACTGGCCTCGCGTCTCCACCTCAACATGATACCGGTCAGTGCGTACCAGATCTGGGTGCACACAGACGCCAGCGGACAGGGGGTCGTGAAGAACACACAGCGGCGGCTCATAGCCCAGCTCGTGGTACGCATTCATCATGAAGCGCATAAGCTGAAGGGCGAAGTGCGCTCGCTCGTTGTCCAGCTTCTCCAAAGCCCCCAAATCTTCTTCCAGTAAGTAGGTTTGGTGTGTGACATCAAGTCCAATCATGGTAATGGGAACTCTGGAGGTGAACACCATCCGTGCTGCCTCCGGATCGTTGGCGATGTTGGCTTCCGCCACCGGAGTTACATTGCCCCCGGTGACGGATCCACCCATGAGAATGACCCGTTGGAGGCGTTCTGCCAAATGCGGATCTCGCACGAAGGCGATCCCCAGGTTGGTCAGGGGCCCAAAGGCAAGCACCGTCAGTTCCCCAGGATGCTCGCGGCTCAAACGAATAATCTGGTCAACCGCATGCTCACCTGTCGGCTCGTGGCGCGGGGGCTCAAGGTTTGTATTGGCCAGGCCATCATCCCCGTGAACATGTTTGGCTTCGTGGAGCAGCGCGAGAAGTGGCTTATTTGCCCCCGCCGCAACGGGTATATCCAGCCCCACAAGCTCCCAAAGCTTGAGGGTGTTCCGAGTGGACAGGTCCACGTGGATGTTACCGCCCACCGTACCCGAAG
>JBFFDV010000349.1:0-2398 GCA_041559215.1 Anaerolineae bacterium
GCTTCTAACTGTAGCCAGCCCTCAAAGGCCCGGGACTGGGTGGTGGCGGCCACAGTAGTGGTCCAGGGCTCTCGGTGACCGACGGTGTCGGCGCCAGGGCCGGAGTTGCCAGCCGAGCAGGCCACGAACATACCGTTCTCATAGGCACTCAGGAACGCCAGCGACACGATGTCCGAGTAGGGGCTACTGCCGCCACCGATTGAGAAGTTGAGCGCATCTACGCCGTCGATGATAGCCTGCTCCACAGCGGCCGCTGAGTCGCTCGGGTAGCAACTGCCTATCGGCCCAGCGCAGACTTTGTACATGATGACGTGGGCGCGCGGGGCGATGCCGGAAATCGTACCGAATGGTTGGGCAAAGATGGCGGCTTCAACGCCAGCGTTGCCACCCGCAGTGGACGTAGTGTGCGTACCGTGCCCATTGTCATCCCGGGCCGAATCGAACTCCCCAGTGTTGTCGGTGGGATCGTAGGGCTTCAGCCCTACAACGGCCTTGTATGTGTCGAGGAAGTTGTACGCACCGATCAGCTTGTTGTTGCAAGTGAAGGGAGCGTCGTTGGGGTTCCACGCCGTGTTCCCAAAGTCGCACCCGTAGGGCCCACCCGGAGGCGGGGCGTAGGGGTTGCCAGACAGATCCGGGTCCGAGAACGAAGGGTGCTCGGGCCAGATGCCGGTGTCAAGCACGCCGACGACGATACCCTCACCGGCGTTTCCCTGTCCACCCAGCATTTCCCAGAGAGCTGGGGCCCCTATGAAGGCCGGGCTTGACTCAGTGTCGATGTATTGTACCTCGTCGAGATAGACGCCCGTCACACCGGGCACAGCAGCCACGGCATCGATCCTGTCTTCGGCCAACACCAGCGAAGCCCCGTTAAAGATCTTCTTGTAGCGGTGGATGAGCCGACCACCGGAGGCGGCCTCCAGCGCAGTAGGATCGACCGACTCGTCAAAGGTGACGATGATGCTGGCCAGCTCCAAGTCACCAACCGCAGCACCCTCACTGATCCGCGCGCCCGCTTTCTCGACATCGCCAATGACGACCGAATCCGGAGACAGGGGCGTCACCTCATACTGTTGCGGCGGCTCCTGGGCTGATACCGGAACGACCATCGCCAGGAGCACAATCAACGTAAGAATCGTAACCAACTTTTTCATTGTTATCTCCTTCCCTTCTCTTGTGATTTGGCCTTTTCTCACCACAGATCAAGCCACAAGTGGCTGACAACTAGCCCTAGACATCACCTCCTCTCCGTTCTAGTCCGCGCTACAAGTTTATTCGGTAAGTGGTACTCTATGGTGCTGTGGAACTTATGAGGGAAGTCGCACTATGACTATTTCCGGTTGCCAAATTCGCAAGGTCGATAGTGGACATATGTGTGGATGGCTTCCGGGTATACACTGTCCAATGCATCCAACGCCTGGGCATCTCCTCGCACAGCCGACGGACGCCCCCCTCCTCGCAGGATCTATTCATGGCATCTCCTGCCTGGGCAGGTAGATGTGCCTCATTAACCAAGACGAATAAACACTTCAAACGTTACAGCGAAATATACGAGGGCCTTGCAACCAATCTTAAGGCCCTGCGATCATCGTCCTCGCAGAATTGCCTTTTGTGAAAAAAGAGAAGCTCCAACCGTCCGCTGCTATAGCGAGCACGATCAGCGCTTTCTACATGTCCTAGCTCCTCCTTCGCTCAAAGTTTCACCATGCAAATGAAGATCACTGCATGCCATCTTACCAGGGAGGCCATCTTCACTGGACCTGTCCACAGAATCTTCGCCAGGGCAGGCGAGACGGCTTCCATAATATATAACCAACGACCGGTTGGACCGGTTCATGCCTATGAGGCCACGGCGTAGGAGCATTTGCAGATCGTCGCAGTGATCGTTTATAGCCGACATATGGGGGGCGGAGACGGGAGCGTCATCTCAAGGGCAACGAGGGGAACCTCGCGCTACACCGCAGTCTTCGCGACGCAACGGCCAGTACAGGAAAACGAGGATGCTCGGGCTAGGCTGAGGATGGAGATTCTACCACGTTGATATTGCCTCCCTTCCCCCTTAGTAGTAGAATAGTAACACGGCCCAAGTATCATCTTGGGGGATCGGGAACTTCCTGCTAGTGGAGAGCGTCTTATCGTTAGAAAGCGGACGGAAAGGGTGAGGCGTGATGAGAAAATACCTGCTTTTTTCGGCAGTCCTTGCAGCCCTCTTGCTGGTGGCGTCGATCAACGCGTGTGGCGGAGGGCCGCCCTCCACCGAGCCCTCTGATGAAGCGACCCCCGCGCTGACAGTCGAACCCCAGATGGAGGAAACGATGACTTCCACACCCAGTTCCCAGAAAGGGGAGGAAACGAAAACTTCCACACCCGCCCCCGAAGCGACGGAGATCAAATTGCC
>JBFFDV010000350.1:0-2380 GCA_041559215.1 Anaerolineae bacterium
CGAGTCACGACCACCTTCCGCAATATATACGAGGAGGAAGGACGACGCCAGTATGTGTATGCGGTGGCCAAGAGGATAGGCATAGAGGACGTGCCCGTTGCCTGGCGAGAGGCGTCCATCGTTCATCTGGGCCCTATAGCGGGCGAGATCGGAGGGAACATGATAGACCTGTTTTCCGCTTCCCTGTTGGGGCTCACGCCGCAGGGCTGGTTGAGACGGTGGGATGACCAGGGGCGGGTTTTTCCCTGCCAGTGGATGGAGGCCGACAAGCTCTTGGGTAGGGCAGATGTGCTCATCCTGAGCGAGGAGGATCTGGATGGGGAAGCTCGAACATTACGCTCGCAACTGGGAGCTCCCCGGGTCGCTGTGGTGACTGAGGGAGCAAAGGGGGCCATGGTATACTCTCAGGGAGCGAAATTCCACTCCCCAGCTAGGCCGACTACGGTTGTGGATCCCACCGGCGCAGGGGATATCTTCGCCGCCGCCTTCCTGGTCAGGCTGGCTGAGACCGATGACCCTCATGAGGCGGCACGTTTCGCCAACGTGGCGGCTTCGTTATCTGTGGAAAAGGTAGGCATCGCCTCGGTTCCAAATCGGGCTCAGATCGAGGCATTGAATTCAAATAGGCTATGACACGTATATATGCTTTCGCCAACCAAAAGGGGGGCGTGGGAAAGACCACCACCGCCATAAGTCTGGGGGTTTACCTAGTCGCTATGGGGAAAAAGCTGCTCCTCATAGACATTGACCCCCAGGCCAACGCCACCAGTAGCCTGGGTCTGGATAAGAACCGCCTTCCCCTTTCCGTCTATGAAGCTCTCCTTCAGAACGTGCCCCTCAGCCAGGTAGTGATGCCCATTAACAAGGTCGGGCTGGAGTTAGTGCCCTCTTCGCCTTCGCTGGCGGGGGCCACGGTGGAGATGACACGCCTGCCTGAGCCGACGCATCTCTTGCGCAAGGCTCTTGCGACCCTGGACAAACGGTACGACTATATCTTCATTGACACGCCCCCCAGCCTGGGCATCTTGACCGTCAACGCTCTGACGGCGACAGAAGGAGTGATAATACCGGTGCAATGCGAGTATCTCTCCTTGGAGGGGCTGGGCCAGTTGGTATACACCATAAATCTGGTGCGCAGCAAGTTGAACCCCGGGCTGAAGATCGCCGGCCTGGTAATGACGATGTACGATGTGCGCACCAAGCTTTCCCAGCAGGTGGCCAACGAGGTGCGCAAATATTTCCACGGCAAGGTGTTTTCCACCATCATTCCCCGCAATGTGCGTCTCAGCGAGGCTCCCAGCTACGGTGAGACCATCCTGAGCTATGCTCCCAAGTCCAGCGGGGCGCTAGCATATGAGGCCCTGGCGAAGGAGTTCTTGCGAAGAACTGACCTTACAGGAGGTAGGTAAATGCCTGGAGATAGACGAGGATTGGGAAAAGGGCTGGAGGCTCTGATCCCCATCGCCCCTGGAGTGCAAGAGGTGGAGGTAGATAGCATCGTGCCTAACCCAAGGCAGCCCCGTCGCGCCTTGGATCCTGACGCTCTCCAGGAACTGGCCGCCTCTATCAAGGAGCAAGGCCTGGTCCAACCCCTGGTGGTAACGGAGATTGAGGGTGGCTATCAGCTTCTCGTGGGGGAGCGGCGATGGCGGGCGGCCAGTCTGGCCGGGCTGGAGACGGTGCCGGTAGTTATCCGTGAGGTCACTCCGCAGCAAATGCTGGAACTGGCTCTGGTGGAGAATCTACAGCGGGAGGATCTCAACCCCCTAGAGGCAGCGGCTGCCTACCAGCAGCTGGTAGAGGAGTTCGGGATGACCCAGCAGCAGGTCGCAGACAGGGTGGGGAAGAACCGGGTTACGGTGGCCAATACCTTACGCTTGCTGAAGCTTCCCGAGCAGGTGCAGGACGCCTTGCTGGCAGAGAAGATTAGCGAGGGGCACGCGCGGGCCATGTTGCGCTTGAGGGGCGAAGGTGCGCAGATGCAGGTGCTGGAGGCTATCATCAAGCGCGGGTTGAGCGTACGCCAGACGGAGGAGTTAGTACGGCGCATGGTGGAGGAGCCAGAGGCCAAACCAAAGGAGCCTACCAAGTCTCCTGAATTGACGGCCCTGGAGGACCAGTTCCGCCACGCCTTGGGCACCAAGGTGAGCCTGAGCCGCGGCAAGAAAGGCGGCAAGTTGGTGATATACTTCTATTCCGAGGAGGAGCTACAGGGGATCTACGACCTCATAGTGGGTGACTGACCTGATGGTGCGCCACATCGATCTGGCTCACCATAGCACTCAGCACATAGAATAGGATCGCTGTTCTGTATTGCAGTACTGTGGCCTAAAGCCCACAGCTTTTGAGATTATGATAGACAAGCTGCGGCCTTCAGGCC
>JBFFDV010000351.1:0-2377 GCA_041559215.1 Anaerolineae bacterium
ATTGCGACATTGTTAATACTCGGTGGCAGTAGGATAAAGCACTGTGGTTGATAAAAAGGGTGAAAGGTGATATATTCTCTTGAGTCGAGGAAAGGTCTGTTACAAAAGATCTAACGGCTCTTGGCGGTCACAGCGGCACTGCCCTGGGACGATGCCCCGCAGAGCCCAAAAGGAGGAAATGTGTGACCAGAACGGTAGTGGTAGCTATCGGAGGTAATTCTCTCATCAGGGACAGGCAGCATCAGACTGTACCTGATCAGTTTGCCACGACTCGCGAGACCTGTGTGCATATCGCCGACATTATCCAACAGGGGTGGAACGTGGTGATAACTCATGGTAACGGACCCCAGGTGGGGTTTATCCTAATGCGCTCGGAATTGGCCAGTGACGTGTTGCATACCGTTCCCCTCGATTCCTGCGGCGCAGATACCCAGGGGGCTCTGGGATACATGATCCAGCAGGTTCTGGGGAATGAGCTATTCAAACGAGGTATTGATATACCGGTGGCTACCGTGGTGACCCAGGTGGTCGTAGATGAGGATGATCCTGCCTTCGGCAATCCTACCAAGCCCATCGGTCCTTTCTATGATGAGGCGAAGGCGAAGCTTCATGAAGAGGAGCAAGGCTGGGCAGTTATGGAGGATGCCGGGCGCGGCTGGAGGCGGGTTGTTCCTTCTCCTCTCCCGCGGGAGATTGTGGAAGTACGAGCCATCAAGACCTTGCTGGGAGCGGGGTTCGTAGTGATAGGGGTGGGCGGTGGAGGCATCCCTGTGGTGCGAGATGGGGAGGGCAATCTACGAGGCGTGGAAGCTGTAATAGACAAGGATTATGCCTCAAGCCTCCTGGCCTCCGGCATCGAGGCTGATCTTTTCTTGATCTCTACTGCGGTGGAAAAGGTTTACCTGAACTACGGCCAGCCTAGCCAAAAGGCCCTGGATCATATGTCGGTAGATGAGGCGCGAGGATACTTAGGAGAAGAGCAGTTTCCACCGGGTAGTATGGGGCCTAAGATAAAAGCGGTCATACAGTTCCTGGAGAGTGGCGGAAAGGAAGCGCTCATCACCTCGCCTGAGAACCTAGCGCGAGCACTGAGAGGCGAGACGGGCACCAGGATCACCATGAATTAGCGCGGAGCTCCTGGCATTGAGAGTAGCGATCGTTCACGACTGGCTGAACCAGGTGGGAGGGGCGGAGTCGGTCCTGGAAGTCTTGAAGGAGATATATCCGCAAGCTCCCATCTATACCTCCATCTACTGGCCCCAGGCTATGCCTGCGCACTATAGAGAGTGGGAGATACATACCTCCTGGTTGAATAGCCTGCCCTTCATCAAGAATCATCACCAGCCTTTTCTTCCCCTTTATCCCCTGGCTTTCGAGGGTTTTGACCTGAGTGGATACGAGCTGGTGATCAGCAATAAGAGCGCTTTCTGTCACGGCGTGATAACCTCTCCAGAGGCCGTGCATGTCTGCTATTGCCTGACCCCGACCCGTTTTCTGTGGGACTATCACAATTATGCGCGCCACGAGGGCGTTGGTCCTGTGGCCAAGGCCCTGTTGACCCCCTTTCTGTATAGCCTGCGCCTTTGGGACAAGGCCGCCGCTGACAGGGTAGAGCATTTCGTCGCTATCTCAGAGACGGTGCAGCAACGGATCCGCAAATTCTATCGGCGAGAGGCAGTGGTAATTCATCCACCGGTGGACATTGGGCGCTTTCGAGTGCAAGCGGGACATGACGATTACTTCCTCATCGTTTCCCGCCTGATCCCCTATAAGCGTATAGATCTGGCGGTGGAGGCCTTCAATATGCTAGGTTTGCCCCTCAGAATCATCGGCGACGGGCGAGATAGGGCCCGCTTAGAGGCAATGGCCAACGCCAATATCGAGTTTCTCGGCCGCCTGCCAGACCAGCAAGTGGGGGAATATCTCTCCCAATGTCGAGCTTTTGTCTTTCCGGGGGAGGAAGATTTCGGCATCGCTCCTTTGGAGGCTCAGGCGGCAGGGAGGCCGGTTATCGCCTATGCTGGCGGAGGAGCCTTGGAAACGGTGGTCGAGGGGGTTACCGGACTGTTCTTTCGACAGTCGGCAGCGGAATCCCTCGCTGAGGCGGTGTCTATCTTCGATGCCGACGCTTTCGACAGCGCCACGATCAGGCGATATGCACAGGGTTTCGACAAGGAGACTTTCAAAAGCAAGTTACGGGCGTTCGTGGATGAGAAGGTGGGGCTGTCAAGAAGCTGATCGGAGACATCCCCAACCTTCGCGATAAGCTTGGCAAAGGGCAGTGACATGGAACTACGTCAATATTGGAAAATCATTCGACGGCGGTGGTGGATCATAGCGGGGTTGACCCTGGTCGCGCTGGTGGGAAGCATCGTTA
>JBFFDV010000352.1:0-2367 GCA_041559215.1 Anaerolineae bacterium
AGGCCACAGCAGTCGCGCATCTTCAGCGAAGAAATCTGCCAGATCTGAGCCACGGTCCTCCGAAAACGCCTGGTCAAGTCCAGCTATTGCACTCAACAGGGATTCTTCTTGGGACTTACGAGCTTCTGGCATCGGTATATCCTCCGTCCAATGATTATTCCCTATGGCTATTAAGGTGAAGAATCGTGAGAGAGCATCGGACTAAGGGCAGGGCTGAGTCGCCGCGCGGGGCCTGCAAGCCAACCCTCGGGCCCCCCGGAAACCACGAATGCAAGCACACCTCCAATTTGCCGCACGATGGCGCGGTCGGCTCCAGGGTGTGCTAGATGGCCCAACCGAAATGCGGAGGCCCTTCACCTGGCCTCCATTCCCGCGTGGATAGTCGCGGCATCAGAAGTCTGGCAGTCCGCCTGGATCACCCTTTACCTGCAAAATGTACACCCCGTAGAGGACGCCATCCTTTGTCAAGCCAACGGCTCGCAATCCCCGCCTCGCGAGCCAAAATCCGATTTGAGTCTCTTCCATGTTCTTGGCTTCGATGATAGGCAGTTCGGCCATCGGCAGATCCGATACTAACCGTGAGCGACTGGCCACATCTGCCAATACCTCTTCGACTAGCGCGTCGGTGTTGCTCCACAAGAGTGGATCTATACTGGAACAGACAGAGCAATCCCCAATGTTATGCACAATGTGAGAGGTTCGCCCGGTGAGATATGGCAGCAGACTCCCAAAAGAGCAGACGTAGTACTGACCTTCTACGTCGGTGATGAGCAACCACCACCACTGGCCTTGTCGATCGTGGTAGGTTCGTAGAACTTCCTCAATGGTGGCGCTGCCAGGAAAGTGCAGGTAATCTTTGCTGATGGACATGATTTTCCTTTCGTTTTGGGGCGTCAGTTCCTCTTTGCGTGCTTGTCTTTCCCTCTGTAAGTATGTGACCACTCAGCCGACCAATGCAAACAGGAGGTAGACTAAACAGAAGACGCCCAGCGTCAGGCAAATCGCAGATATGCCAAGCGCCAAGAGAGCCGCAACTGGCGTCAGCCAATGATTCTTCAACCGTTGGCTCAGTTCGCCCTGCTGTCTTCCTCGTTCACGGCTAGATTCCTCGAACAACTCCTCCACGTCTCTGATCAGCCCGTCTTTCTCTTCCCCGTCTTGGCGCGGTCCTCTCTCGCTCATTCTTCGGTGTCTGACGGAGGTGCCTCCGCCTCCCCAGTAATGTCGCTGGCTGGGGTCACTCGCGCCTCTTGAGGCGCAGCTCGATGCTGATTCTCGATCTCACCAGTGGCCTGCGCCAAGAGCCACTCTTCACGTGCCGCAGAAGATTGAGCCTTTGATACGGTGGAGGAACTCGCCGTGCAGATGTCTGGTGTCGGCCTAGAGGTGTTTTACGAAGGCTACTCGTCTCTTATGGCTGCCTTTACTTCGGCTGCGACCTCCTCGGAGACTTCCTTCATGTCGTGCACCTCTGCGGCATGCTCAGCAACCTTCTTCATCAGCTCTTCCTCGGTATCGGCCCGGATCTCAAACCCGCACTCGAAACCTACATCCTTACATCGTAATACTTTTGCCATTTCTCCTCCTCTGTGGTCACATATCTTGGCGAGCTCCTCCACCGCCACTGCCTTCAGCACCCTGCTCGCGCCTCGCTATTCGCAAGACTTCCCTTCACGCGCAACCTCTCCTGCAAATCCTATCAATAGCTATTTTGCCTCTTCCCGCTCTGCCCTGCAAGTTGGACACTCATCCTCATTATGATAGCTGAGCCGCATTAGCCTGATCAATCAAGGATGCGATGGGGCTGGTTGGCTATGCGGAATGAACTACTCTAAGTCCCTGCGCTCCCGCCCGTAGATAGACGGTTATGGAGAAGACAGGGCTTTGGGTGTCGCAAGGTTGGTCAACGTGGTGGTTAGCCAGCCTTCCCCAGGCCACTGTTTATACTGCTGAAGACATTACCAGTTTGCGGGCCGAGGAGGCACAGAATGTCAGGGACAATAAAGTCCGCTTACTTGCATCAGACGGGCTCCCGTGCTATACTACCCTTCGCCGGGTGCCCGCTATGCACCCTGGCCAGCGCCTCGGGTTCGGCTAAACCGCGAGGCTTTTTTCTTGCAGTGGTTCCACACATTATACCACAAGTGTACAAATCTGTCTATATCAGCGGGACAAATCAACAAGGCGCTGCTGCGGAGGTGGGCTATGTATCAGTGCCCTACGGACCCCTCATCGAGCCAGACTTGCTTGTGCTTGTGGGATTGCCGTTGTCTCCGGGCTCGGGGCGACCGTTTCGCAGTGCTTCACTTGAGGAGAAAGGGATCACCAGGCGGCACTAGGGGTTTTCTCGCTGGCCCTCGAACTCCG
>JBFFDV010000353.1:0-2366 GCA_041559215.1 Anaerolineae bacterium
AACTTGTGGCCTTGGCCATCCTGGGCGTAGTTATCAACTTCGTAACCTTAAGTATCTTGCGAAGGCGACTGGACTAGCCTCTGCCTCCTCTGCCACGAACGGTGTTACCAGGATGCAGGATTTCGGGATAGTAGCCTTGTAGATTGACGAAAATACGCGAAAGATATGAGTGAGACACTGCGTCGCATCACATCTATTGTCCGCAAGGAGTTTATCCACATCGTCAGGGATGCTAGGACTTTCTTCCTGGTATTCGTCTCGCCACCTTTCACCCTGGTGATGCTGTCCTATCTCTTCGCTTGGGATGTTGATCGCTTTGCACTGGCGGTTTTCGATCAAGACAAATCTTCCCTATCTCGCCAGTACGTCCAGTCCCTAACGCAGGACGACAGCATTGAGCTCCGGTATGACCTCTCAAGTAGTCAGGATATTGACTGGTTGCTGGCTACCGGCCGCGTGCATGGCGTTGTGCTGATTCCGCCCGGATTGATCGATCAACTCAATAAGGGGCAGACCGGCCACCTCCAGGTCATCCTTGACGGCACCAACCTACCTCTCGCTACGCAGATGCTGCGTCAGCTTCGTGGTCGTACCCAGGCATTCATGGCCACGCTGTCATCGCTCCCGCAGGATGTTCAGAACAAACTGCTGCCGATAGACATTCGCACCCGTGTTTGGTACAACCCCAACCTGAGGGTGCTGCACAGTATGGTGTCCGGTCTTGTCGCGGTGGTGATGTGCATGCCAGCCTTCTCCATAGCAACCTCTCTCGCTCGGGAGAAAGAGATGGGTACCATGGAGGGGCTCTTCGCCACGCCTGTTAGGGGCGCGGAGTTACTTCTGGGCAAGCTGGCGGCCTACGTCGCCGCTGGCCTGGTCAGCGTCGTGCCGGTCGTCCTCGTAGCAACCTTCTGGTTCCGCGTACCGTTTGAGGGGAACTTCCTGCTGTTCCTGGTGTTGACGGCCGATTTCCTACTGGGCCTTCTGGGGCTAAGCCTCTTGATAGCTAATTTCCTGTCCAGTCAGCAGACGGCCATGGTGGTGCTCTTCCTCGCGCTGTTCGTGCCCAGCATGTTCATCGCGGGCCTTATAGATCCGCTGGATAGAACTTCGCTCATCGCCCAGTTGCAGGCCAATCTCTTGCCCACGACCCACTTCATCACCATTTCCCGGGGAATCCTTCTGAAAGGAGTGGGTTTGAGGGGCCTTTGGCCCTCAACCCTGGCTCTGGCAACGATGGGGATAGGATGCCTCCTGCTGGCCATCAAACTCTTCAAGAAGAAGCTGGGGTGAAGCATATGTGGGGCCGCATCGCCAATCTAGTCATCAAGGATCTTCAGCAGTTTCTTCGAGACAAGGTCTTGTTCTCCTTCGTCCTGGTGGGACCCACACTGTTACTGGTGATGTTGGCTCAGAGTACAGGATCTGATACCGGTCACTTGCCGCTGGCCGTGCGAGACGAGGACCGAACGAGCGCGAGCAGGGAACTGATAGTAGCCTTGGACAACCTAGAAGAATTGGATGCCACCCACTATCTCGATGATGTGAACGAAGCCAGAGGGTTATTGGACCGCGGAGAGGCCACCGTGGCGGTGGTGATTCCATCGGGTTTCGCCGCAGCGCTTAGTTCACCTTACGAAAGGGCGTCGGTTCAGATCCTAGTGGACGGTTCTAACATCGTCGCTGCATACGCGGTAGTGAGCGCCGCGGAGGGAGCGATTGGCCGGTTCGGGCAGGACATTGTGGTGCAATCAGGAGAGTTGCTCACCGGACGAAATGCCACCGGGCTGCGATTGGACCTGCGGACCACGACTCGCTTCAATCAGGAGATGCGTCACAGTTACTATCTCCTGCCGGCTCAGTTGAGCGTCGTCGTTCACATCGTCACGCTGCTGGTCGCCTCGGTGGGTATCGTCAGGGAACGGGAGACAGGTACGCTAGAACAGTTGATGGTCACACCCGTCAGAAGGATAGAGTTCATAATCGGCAAGGCGACACTGCCTTCCCTCGTAGCCCTTGTCGACTTCGTGGCTATGTTGGGCATAGTGGTATGGGTCTTTGGAGTGCCTCTTAGGGGCTCTCTCCCTCTACTCCTCGCCATGACATTGCTGTTCATCCTGGCACAACTGACGTGGGGACTGGTGATCTCGGCTGTATCCGCCACCCAGCAACAAGCGGTCCTGCTGATCTTCATGATAGGCATACTGAACGTGGGCTTCTCTGGATATCTGGTCGCGGTGGAGAACATGCCTTTGCTGATGCAGTGGGCGTCGGCTTTCTTCCCTATCCGCCACTATATGTCTGCAATGCGCAGCATTATGCTCAAGGGAGCCACAGTGACCGACATTACGCCGCAAGTGGTGGCC
>JBFFDV010000354.1:0-2364 GCA_041559215.1 Anaerolineae bacterium
CGACGCCATTTGCAGTGAGAAATACTGGGACATATGGGGCACGCCCAACTGTGGCAAAGGACAGCCTCAACAAGTGGCTCACGTCGGGCACGGTGCGAGTATTGCTCGCTTCCGCAACATCCAAGTGGGAGTGATGAAGTAGAGCCGAAGGAAAGGAGAAACCATGCTAGGTGAAAGCAGAGTAAGAGAGACGATCGAACATGTCTTGTCTCTCTCGAAGGCTGATCAAACGGAGGTGGTCTTCATAAGAGCAGATGAGCAACTGACTCGCTTCGCTAACTCCTACATCCATCAGAACATGGCCAAAGAAGACATCGAACTACGAGTGCGGGTCGTGGTGGGCAAGAAGATAGGGGTAGCCTCAACCAACGATCTGAGCGATGTGGCGCTGCAAAGACTGCTGGATTCAGCCATGACCGTGGCCAGCTTCCAACAGGACAACCCTGACTTCATCTCCTTGCCGGAGCCTCAGCCGATCGAGGGGATAGATGGCTTCGTCGAGAGAACCGCGGCCTGCACCCCTGAGAGACGAGCCCAGGCGGCCAAGAGCATCTGTCTGCCAGCGCGAGAGGGGGGCCTCAACGCCTCCGGCGCCTTCGCCACGAGGAGTTTCGAGTATGCAGTGGGCAACTCCTTGGGCGTCTTCGCCTATTACCCCACTACCCTGGCCGACCTGAGAACGGTCATCATGAGCGATACCGGTTCCGGATATGCCGCTGCCACCTCCTTGGACGTAGAAGATATGGATGCCGAAGGTCTGGGACGAGAGGCGATGGATAAGGCGGTGCGCAGCCGCAATCCGATGGACATACCCCCTGGGGAGTACGAGGTCATCTTGGAAGAGTACGCTGTGAGTGAGTTGATAGCATACCTGGCTTACATGGGGTTCGGAGCGCAGGCGGTTCAGGAAGGCCGGAGCTTCATGTCCGGGAGGTTCGGCGAGAAAGTGACGGGGGATAAGATAAACATCTGGGATGACGGACTTGACCCCAGAAACCTGCCTATGCCTTTCGATTTCGAAGGGGTCCCAAAGCAGCGAGTCGACTTCATCAGGAACGGCGTGGCCACCGCTGCAGCCTACGACAGCTACACCGCAGGCAAGGAGGAGGGAAAGAGATCCACAGGACACGCGCTACCGGCCCCCAATACCTTCGGCCCTTTCCCCTGGAATATGGTCATGGAGCCAGGGGAGGCGACGAAGGAGGAGATGCTGGTCTCCACGGAGAAGGGGCTTTGGGTAACTCGCATCTGGTATGTGAGACCGGTCCACCCTCTCAAGACGATCATCACCGGCATGACCCGCGATGGGACATTCCTCATCGAAAATGGGGAGTTTGTAGGGCCGGTCAAGAACTTACGCTTCACGCAGAGTATTCTGGAAGCTCTCTCCGAGGTGCAGCTGGTAGCTGAGGAGACGAAGCTGGGGCGTGAGGCATTTATGGAGAATTTCATAGGCGGGATACGGGTCCCGGCCCTGAAGATCGGGAAGTTCGCTTTCACGAGCGCAACCGAATTCTGATCAGTAGCGTCTATCCTGCCAAGCTTACACCCTCGTACATCTGGCACACAGACATCTTGCCCCCTCACAGAAATGCTAGTATAATGGTGAGCATCTCTCTACGGGCAAGTGGCATCATGCGGAAACAGAGCCGGCGAGCTGACACGCCCATCCCTCTGATCATCGTGAACAGAGGATGGATGTTTCACAGACCCAGTGGCGTAACTGTCAGGGACCAAGAGTGTTCTACTTTGGGGACGCTCATAAGAACCCGGAGCTGGATTTTGACGGACCCGCAGGACACGTTGGTCGAGAGGGCAATCATGCGAGCGCGGTGAGAAAACAGACTTGAAGATGAATTCCGACGAAACCCAACTTCGCATTGACGACGTATCGCTCACCTTTGGCGGGACCACCGCCCTATCGCACGTGAGCCTGGAAGCCCGCCAAGGCGAGATTCTGGCGATCATCGGCCCCAACGGCGCGGGCAAAACCAGCCTGCTCAACTGCATCAACGGCTTCTACCGCCCCGATCAGGGAGAGATCGTCTTCGAGGGCCGGGAGATCACGCGGTTGCCGCCATATAAAATCGCCACCCTGGGCATCGCCCGCACTTTTCAGAATATCGCCCTTTACACTGGTATGAGCGTGCTGGACAATATCATGGCGGCCCGGCATGTGCATATGAAACACGGCATGCTAGCCGGGGCCCTTTTCTTCGGGCCAGCGCTGAAAGAGGAAGTGGAACACCGAGTCGTGGTGGAGAAGATCATTGACTTCCTAGAGATGGAAGCGATCCGGAAGAGGATCGTCGGCGCGCTGCCCTACGGCCTGCGCAAGCGGGTGGAACTGGGGCGAGCGCTGGC
>JBFFDV010000355.1:0-2336 GCA_041559215.1 Anaerolineae bacterium
CGCGGGGCCATCGTCAACATGTCCTCGGTGTCAGGGTTGTTTGGCGACCCGGACCACCCAGCGTATGGCGCCAGCAAGCATGGGGTGTCTGGGTTAACCAAAGGGGCGGCCCTGGAATACGCCAGAGCTGGTATCCGGGTCAACGCTGTGTGCCCCGCTGCCATCCGCACGCCGATGATCGAGCGCACTCTCCAGGCCCAGCCGGAGTTGAGTTGGGAGAGCCTGGCCATGGGGCACCCCCTGGGGCGGATAGGCGAGCCGGAAGAGGTAGCCGAGGCCGTCCTGTGGCTATGCTCGGACGCAGCCTCCTTCGTCACTGGCCATCTCCTGGTCTTAGATGGTGGCCTTGTTGCTCAGTAGCGGCACTACTGCAGGTGGCCGTTGGCATCCCAAGCATATGCTACACCGCCTCATTGGCTAAGCACTTGGCGACGGCGATGGGTGCGGAGGTAGACTATCAGGTGACGCTGGACCGAGAGCACTCCATTGACGATCCAGAAGTGGCTCGAAACTCAGGCTTGCGGATTGGAACACCTGGGGATTTCCTCGTTTGGTTGAGAATTCAGCTGGGGGGTTGACATGATCCTCTATTTGCCAACCTTAGAATTCATGAAAAAAGAGCCCGTTCCTAAGCCCAGTGTCGGCCCTGAGCTTTGTATGATAGTGCCTGTTCCATGCCCGTCGTGCCGGCGATGAGTTGCCTGGCAAGCGACCGCATGCGGCGAAGGGGTTCCCGACTGTTGCAGGTCTAGGAAAAAGGGAGTCCCTGTGCTGGGCAAACTGATGGCCTGGTGGGTAGACATGCGTATTCCACCCCGTTCGGAGATCGCGGAGATCGCCAGACCTTACCTGACCTGTTCGGTGGCCGGACATGGAAGGGACTCAGTGGCTCATACCATTGGGTTCTACGAGGCGGGATATGATGGGGTGCTTCATCTCCTGCCAATGGGGTGCATGCCTGAGGTCACAGTGAGGCCCATTCTGCGCAAGATCAGCGAGGATTACAACTTCCCGGTGCTCAGCCTAAGCTTCGATGAACTGCTAAACGAAGGGGCGATCAGAACGAGAATCGAGACCTTTGTGGATGTCATCCGCTTGAGGAAAGAGCGGGGGGAGGAGCGCGATGCACTACCTAGGGGTTGATGTAGGAAGCGTTTCTGTCAAGTTCGCGCTGATAGACGATGGGAAGAATGTCATTGATACGCTGTACATGAGAAACCATGGCGTGATCCCCACGGTGAAAAAGGGGCTGGCGGAGTTCAGGGAGCAACTACCTGCCCATATCGAGATCGGTAGCGTAGGGGTCACCGGGAGCGGCGCAGGGTTCTCCAAGGTACTGATCGGTGCCGACCTGCATAAAACAGAGATACTGGCCCATGCCATAGGGACTTTACATTTCGTGCCCCACGTGAGTGTCATTTTCGAGATCGGCGGGGAGGACTCCAAGGTTATCTTCCTCCGGAACGGCATCATCACCGGCTTCGAGATGAATAGGATATGTTCCGGCGGTGCGGGTGCCTTTCTGGATTCCCTGGCCGGCCGACTGGACATACCGATCAGCCAAGTGGGTGAGCTGGCCCTGCAGCGGGAGAATGAGGTGAATATCGCCTCTCGCTGTACCGTCTTCGCCACCACCGACGCCATCCACAAATTGAATTCCGGCTACAGATTGGAAGACGTGCTAATGGGCGTGTGCAACGGCCTGGTACGCAATTATCTGGCCATGCTATATCGAAAGGTAAGCCCGCCTCCCTACACCTTCCAGGGCGCCACGAGCAAGAATGTGGCCCTCAGATACGCGCTGGAAAAGCAACTGGGCGCGGACGTGATCGTGCCCCCTCATGCTGAGTCCCTGGGGGCCATCGGTGCAGCAATTCTAGCCATGGAGAATCGCCCTGCCCACACGCAGTTCAAGGGCTTTCAACTGGCCCAGTTCGACTATCAGATCAGTTCCTTTGTCTGCCATGACTGCGAGAATCACTGTGAGATAACGCAGATCATGCAAAGCGGCGAGCCCATCGCCAGCAACGGTTCCCGATGTGGGAAGCTGAATTTCTAGGGGGGCAGTGCTAGACCCAAAATCCGTTCCCGGGTAACCGGGCTGCGGGTTCGAATCCCGCCGCCCTATTTGGCCACAATATAGTGCGATTGCCGAATTTCTGACACATTCTCAGATATCGGGCTCTCCCATCACCGGAGAGCTCTTTGTGTTTTGACCAAAAAGGGAAGTTAGAGGGTCTGGTGGCTTCCTGCGGTCACCCCTTTGGGTCCAGATCATGACCGATTTATCCAGCCATGAGATCCTAGTTCCTGAAACCATCGAGACCACCAGCCTC
>JBFFDV010000356.1:0-2277 GCA_041559215.1 Anaerolineae bacterium
ACAGCCACAGCAAGAAGGAGGCTCAAAAGCAAACCTATTCTACGCACTTGAATCTCGCCTGCCTTTCCTTGGCGCCACTGGAGGCCTCTAATTAGGTGGAGCCTCGAAGCGCCGTACGCCTGGAGCATATCACAAACGCACGGAGCAGGCAAGGGTCACTTGGTTCTCTCGGAAGCACCGGAATCGCTTCTGTGGGCGGGTGTTCATGGGGGGCACACTTGCGCCCGCACGACTCACGCGGGGGGCAACTATCTGGTTGACCCCTGCAATAACCTTAAAATTCTCCTGAGATACTTGACAACAGGTCATGCTTCGTGTATAATGGGTAGGAAGTCATACTGTTCCGACAAGAACCTACCCAATACCCCCAAGCGCGACATCTTCGAGCATTCTTCGCCTACCTGGCGCGGCTTTAAGCAAGCAAGGAATCGAAAGGTATGAGGAAGCGAATCGTTGTGCGCCGTCTGCTGATCGCGTTAGCCTTGCTCATCCCCTTGTCCATAGGGCTGGTACTGGCGGGGGGGATGCTCCGCCCTCATCTCCAGGAGTTGCTCGCATTTCAGGTCGGGGCCAGCGCGCCGAGCCCAGATCTTGCCTCACTTCTGGCCTATCCCTACCCCGTGCAGATTGAGGACCTTACGGGCACGGAGAGAGATCTCGTGGTGACCAAATACATGGGGAGGCCAGAGGCTGTGCTATTAAAGCATGCGCTAAGCATGAAGGGGTTCTTGCCCGATATATCCCGCGCCGAGGCCATGCGGGCGACGGTCGACGTTCCTGGCGATACACGCACGGTCGACATGGTGGTGGTCCCGATGGTCGCAGGCGCGGAGCGGCTGTTCTTGCCGCTGACTCTCAAGAACTACTCCGGCAGCACTTCAAGCCCGGCACCTGCCGGGCCGAGTGGCGATGCGTCAGCGTTGCCTCCTGAGGGTGTCGTCGCATACCTCGTGGCCATGGAGGCCGATGACGGTACCAGCTTCTACCAGGCTCATCACACGAACCTCGACCCCAGCCTGGCCGAGGTTCCTGATCCCGCCATCATCGTCAACAACATGCCGTACTTCTACATCACGACCCTACAGGTCGTCGATGGGCGGATCGTTTACTGGCGCTACTGGTGGTACGATTCCCACCGCCATCCCAACTGGTACTACTCCTGCTATCAGCACTACTGGGACTATTACTACCACGGTGGTTATCCCTGGCAGCCGTGGTACCATTGGGCTTACGGTTGGTACTACTGGCGCTTCTGGTACTTCTGGTCCACCTGGTTCCCCTGGTGACCGCGGTCAGTCATAGGGCGGTGGGCGTATTTGAGTGACTACTGAGGAGGTTAGCATGAAAAAGCGGACTGTTCTGATAGTCGTAGCGGTGATCTTTATGCTCGCAGCTTTGGTGCCGGTTGGGGGGGCGATTGCAGGCTTCCTGCCCCAGCCTCAAGCGATGTCATCCGCTCCGAAGGGGCCTGGACCAGCGCCCCTCGCCCAGGGGGAACCGCCGATCCCAGATCTGTCCACGTTGCTCAACTATCCCTACGAAGTCTCCATCGAGGAGTTGGAAATCGGAGACCCTGAGCGCGATATCGTGCTTGAAACCCTGCTCACTACAGAGGCGTGCACGGATCTGCTGACAGAAATGGCAGGTAAGGGTTTCGTCTTCGATCTCATTGTGGAACCGGAGGTGATGGTTATCACCATAATGGGCGAGTCTGGGCCCCCAACTCTAGTTCAGGCCATGACGGTTTCGACGACAGCGGATGAGCTCTCGGGGGCGCTCACCTGTATGCTGGGCGATGACGGTTACGGCTTGTTCCAGGCTCATCACACGAATCTCGACCCCCATCTGGCCGCTGTTCCCGATCCTCCCATCATCGTCAATGACATGCCCTACTTCTACATCACGACGCTGCGCTGGATCGAGGACCGAATCATCCGCTGGCACTACTGGTGGTACGACTCCCACCACCACCCCAATTGGTACTACTCCCATTACTACTGGTATTGGAAATACTATATGTGGTACCTTGGCCCTATCGTCGACCCACCGGTCTGGTACTGGTGGGCATATGGCTGGTACTACTGGCGATACTGGTATTATTGGTCCACGTGGTTCCCCTACTATTTGGGGCTGTAGTAGGCTGCCAATCCAGGGGATATCCTTCTTCAGGCAGGATCCGGGCTTGCTGGGCAGAGAGCCAAGGCCGCATGCCTGAAGCGGGTTCATAGGACTAATCGCACAGGGACTCGAAAGCACCTCTCTCCAGAGGGAGGTGCT
>JBFFDV010000357.1:0-2254 GCA_041559215.1 Anaerolineae bacterium
ACCTCTACATTACCTAGAGGTATCCTGATCCCTTGTGGGTTCCCGTTCTCATCCAGGACATTCAGATTCTGCATCGTTTCCAGGAGGTACATACCTGTAGCTAGCCTGTAGGTTCCAGGTAGTTCATCAAATGGTATCTGAATTTCGTGTCTGTCCCAGACGATCTCGCCTGGTTGCCAGCGAGTGGTGGGCGAGAAGTTGTAGACGGGCCAGCGATCGCTCTGGGCGATCAAGCGCGTTTCGCCCTGATCCGTGAGATGCACGAAGACCTTGTAGTCCTCGTCCATCTCCTGCAAGGCCAGCCAGTAGAGGGTTACATTCATAGTTTCACCCGGTCGGTAGGAGCCACTATCCAGGTGATAGCCCAGCAGCTTGACCTGATCGCCCAGATTAGCCTCCAGAACCACAGGATACTGGACGGAAGGAGAGGAATGAACGTGCCAGGCTGCCAGGGAGGCGACAAGCAATACGCTGAGAAAACAAACCAGTAGCGGCTTCCATTGTCGGGTCAGAGCTAGAATCGCTAGAAGGGCGGAAAGGCTCATCAGGAAGATCATCGTCCCTGCTAGTTCCGCAGGCGTGTCCTCAAAGCGCACCAGCACCTGATGCTCGCCAGCCGGCACATCTACGCTAAGCAAGCCCAACTGTCCCGAAGGGTACGACCTCTCATTGCGGCCATCAATATAAGTCCGCCAGTTAGGAAAGTAGAAGCTGTGAAAGGAGAGCTTCATCGGCTGGGGTGTACTCACTCTCAGTTCCCTGGACAGAGGTCGCTGATACCCCAGGGAGACTTGGGGAACAGCTTCGGCTGATAGATCTTGAGGCGTAACAGGAGTTTTTTCCAGCGGGAGGAATATCTCCCCTCTTTCTGCTTCCACCCAGACGGGCAGATATTCCAGGAGCCATGGGCCACCCCACAATCTGGTCCACAGACCGGTCAGGTAATCGTATTCTGCCATGGTAGCGAAGTTCACCAGCCCCTCAGTGAGAGGCTCCTCATGCTCTGGCAGGTACATCGGTTCGATGGGCAAGCCTGGTAACGCTATCGCCATAAAAGCCACGACGATGGCTACAGCGCTCAGCAGGGCCCAACGAGACCGTCCCTTGAGAGCCCAGGATGTTTCGGCTTTCTGCTCGTTCCCATCAACCAGAAGCAGGGGAAGCGACCCTATGGCAAAAGCGCTAGTGAAGCTGCTCAATGTCAAGAAACGGAAGGGGTACTGCAAATAGGGAAGCAAAGGCACGTGATCCCATAGCGGTTGGGAATAGATAAATAGCATGAATAACGAGACGAAGGTTGCCGCTTGAAAAAAGAGCAAATGTCTGCGGGCAAGACTCCACGAGGGATGCCTTAGGCGGAGCGGAACGGCAAGAGAAAGGCAAATCAAGCCAAACTGAAGCCAACTCACGGGATGCTCCAGCGACACCCCTTGCTCTGGGAAGTACCGATAAAGGAGGAAGGGTGAGAAAAAATCCGACATGGTGATAAGTCTGGGTAGATAGTCAGTGGCTTCAGGGCCAACCTGACCCAGCCGCGCCCACTTCGCTTCTACGAAGCCTGGCAACCAGTAGAAGGCACCTACTGCGAAGGCCAGAGATACGGCCAGGATTGCATAGCCCAAGACTCTCAAGTCTCGCTCCTTAAACCAGAGTAACAAGATATAGGCCGCCAGTAGGGGAGCGAAGATCAGTGTCATCAGATTATGCGTGAGGATGAGTCCCGCTAGGGAGAGGGCGCACCAGACCATGTATCCTGGCTTCTTGAGGGTGATAAGCTTGTAGAAGCACCACAGAATAAGGGGAAAGAAGGGGAAGGATAGAAACTCCGCTAGGGCTCCGCGCACATATCCGTCGGCCAGATGATAGGGCAGGTAGACATAGACCAGGCTGGCCAGCATGGCGGGGATACGTCCCATGTTCTCTTTGGTGAAGAGATACATGGCCAATCCAGAGCCGAGGAACCCGAGAGCGTAAGTCAGCTTTATGGAGTCTATATACCCAGTTCCCAGGATGTGGAACAGTTCAGCCACATAGTAGCTCAATGGGGCGTAATAGTTGAGCACCGCATAGCCGTAGCCGAAGCCGAGGCTGGGCAACCAGCGAGGATAAAGAGTGCCGCCACGGATGCAAAAATCCAGATCCACAAGGCGATATAGATGATGCAAGCCATCGTGGGACTGCAAGTAGGCGGGTCCTACGAGAGGCCAGAGCGCAGGCAGCGAAAAGGCTATAACAATCAGATAGCCCCAGTCAA
>JBFFDV010000358.1:0-2221 GCA_041559215.1 Anaerolineae bacterium
AGATGCGCCCGCCGTGTTCCTGGACGATGCCGTGGGACACTGACAGACCTAAACCCGTGCCCGCTCCCACATCCTTGGTGGTGAAGAAGGGGTCGAATACTTTGTCCAGTATCTCTGGTGGAATGCCGGGCCCGGTATCGGCCAAGCTGATGCGGATAACGTCGCCTTCCAGAAGTTCGCTCTTCACAGTCAATATACCACCACCTTTTTCCTCAATCATGACCTGATGGGCGTTGTTGATGATGTTCAGGAAGACTTGCTGCAGTTGATAATCGTCGGCCAAGGCCCAGGGCAGGTTTTCGGCCAGTTCCTTGACTACCTCTACGTTATCCAGCCTCAGTTGATAGTAGCGAAGATTGAGGGCACGTTCTATGATCTCGTTGACGTCCACCTGTGTTCGCTGGGGCCTCTTCTGACGGGCGAAGGTGAGCAGGTTCTGCACTATCCGCTGCGCCCGCACAGCATCGTTGTAAATCCTCTGCAAATCCTCCTTGACACTCTCGCCCACGTCGCTGACTTGCAGGAGTTGGGCGTAGCCCATGATCGTGGTCAGAGGATTATTCAGCTCGTGGGCCACGCCGGAGATCATCTGGCCAATGGCCGAAAGCTTGGCCGATTGGACCAACTGCGCCTGGAGACGAACCCGTTCTGAAATGTCCCGCGCCACTCCTCTGTACTTGAGGATCTGGCCAGTATGATCCCGCACTGGCCTTATGCTGCTTTCGGCATGTAAGATGGACCCGTCTCGGTGAAGAACATGGTGGGTCAGGACATATCCTTCCCCCCCCTCGTCTACCATCTGCTGAATCCTGTTTCTGAACTCCTCCACATGATCGGGGTGTATCAGAAACTCGAACGGAGTATGGCCCAGCAGTTCGTGGGGTGCGTAGCCGGACAGGTTCTCGATCTGAGGGCTCCAATAGATGAAGCGGCCCTCGGCATCGGCCTCCCAGACCGCATCGGGGACATTCTCCACGTAGGCGCGGTATCTCTCCTCGGACTCTCTCAACCGTTCGTAGAGCCGTGCGTTCTCGATGGCGATAGCTGCCTGATTGGCGAAGAGGTTCAGCAGACCTACATCTTTCTCGGTGAAGCGTGGGGTCTCCAGCGGCCTCTGGATGATCAGGACTCCCAGAAACTCTTCGCCGTACTTGATGGGCGCCCCCACCACCCGGCCAAACGCGTAGTCAGCATAGCTCTCTGATCGTCCTGACCAGGCATCGTAATCATCTACCATCAGAGGCTCGCCTGTCTGGAGGATTCTACCCGCAAGCCCCTCACCCCTTTTCATAACCATGCCTTCCAGTTGTGGCGGCAGATTGTGGGAGGCGGCGCTTGCCAGATCATCCTCGGCGGAGCGGTATAGGTAAACATCTCCCGATTGGCCATCGAACAGGTTCACAGCCCGCGCCATGATCGCCGCCAGCAGGCTGTCTAGGTCCAGTCGGCTGGTGATATGGAGGGAGGTTTCGTGCAAGGCCATTAGCTCCTGGGATCTTCGCTCCTGCTCCTCATATAGCCGAGCGTTCTCTATGGCCACGGCGGCATGCTTGGCCAGGTGTCGAACGAACTCTGCCTGGTCTTCACTGAAGCCTGCCAACTGCGTGCTCTCCAGAACTATCACCCCTACCGCTTTGTCCTCTCTAATGATCGGCACGGTGAGTTGAGACCGCGTCTCCTGGATAACCTCCGCGTAGTCCGGGTCCTGACTAACATCGTCTATCAAAGATAGTTCGCCCGTTCTGACCACCCTTCCCATTATTCCCTGTGCTATGCTCCAGGATTGATGGCGATAGGCCTCGATTTCGGCTGGATAGCCTTGCTCTGCCAACAGTAAAAGACCGGTCCCTTTTTCGTCTAATGTGGTGATGGATCCCGCCGAAGCATTGCTGGCCTCGATCGCCTTATCCAGAACTAACTGTATCACTTTCTGGGAGTCTAACGTGGATGAAAGCTCGTGAACGATCTCCTCTATCGCTGACAGTTCCTCGAGGCTCCGCTTTGTTTCCTCATGCAGTCGTGCGTTCTCAATGGCGATAGCTGCCTGATTGGCAAACAAGGTAGCCAACTGCACATCGTTTTCATCAAACGGACGCGATATCGATGCCCTGCGATCGATAGTGAGGACTCCCAGAAATTCATCACCACGCTGGAGCGGGACTCCCAGCGCGGGGCCAATTTCGTCCCTTTCCACCTGTGGGACTCGTCCATCCCAGTCGGC
>JBFFDV010000359.1:0-2169 GCA_041559215.1 Anaerolineae bacterium
TGAGATCTACAAGTACATTGGCAGACACAGAGCCCGACCGGCTGGTCCCGGTCTCACCATCTACTACGACGAGGGATACCACGAAAGCGACGTGGACGTTGAGGCGGCCGTGCCCGTGGCGAAGGAGCTGCCCTCGAGCGATCGGGTGAAATTCCGCGAACTGCCGGCCGTCGAGGAGATGGCTTGCACGGTACACCAAGGCAGCTACGATACCATGGGCGAAGCGTACAACCGGCTGATGGCCTGGATCGAGGCCCACGACTACCGTATCTGCGGCCCCAACCGTGTGGTCTACATCACGGGACCGCGCCCGCTCCGCAAACCATCCAGCTACGTGACCGAGGTGCAGTTCCCCGTGGAGAAGGCGTAGCTGATCTATTCTCAGACCCTTGGCCTAACTACATAGCCGAGGGCCTGAGCCACACACCTCTCAACATAACCCGATCACAAAGTGGAAAGGAGATTGCACGGATGAAGTCGCTTAGATGGGCCCTGCTTTTTGGGTTCTTGATTTGGCTGATACCCTTCATAGTCTCGATTCTCATCTTCCCGCTCAGAACCTCCAGTCGACCATTGTTCGAATCGATCATGCCTGTGGTTGTAACCTTGTGTGCGGTCGTCTTCTCGATCCTGTACTTCAAAAAGCTGGACGGGGGCTTTGTCAGAGAGGGAGCCCTGCTTGGTGCAATCTGGTTTGCGATCAGTATCTTGATTGACCTGCTGATGTTCATGTGGGGTCCGATGAAAATGACCTTTGTAGAGTTTATGATGGACATAGGTCTGACATACCTGATTATTCCCACGGTGGCCATCGGCTTTGGGTTTGTGAGGTAGACATGAAAATGCAAGCTGTTGCTCGCTTCAGAGAGGGTCTGGACACCGAAGGTCGGGAAGCCAAATTCAAGCGCAATGTTGCTGGTTGGACGTTAATCGTCCTAAACGGACTCGCCGCGTTCAACTCGACCTTCTTCTTCCTCGCAGTGCTCAAGGTCGGCATAGTCGGCTGGCTGATGATGAATACGTGTGCGCCCAGCATCGCACTCTTCGTAGTTGGGTTTCTGCTAGGCAGCCCTGTGGTGATGGTGGCAGCCTCCGTGCCGATGATCCGCTACGGCACAGCTGGCCTGTTCGCCTTCGGCTGGGATGCCTACAACCTCATCCCCCAGATCGGTCACATCCTCATGACCTTGGCTGTCATCTACGTGATGCTGTACATCGTGCGGAATAGGGCTTGGAGAATGTTGGTCCTGGGGTTGGCGCTTGGTCTCGCTGTCCTGCTCCCCTTTACCGTTCTTCAGACGTGGTGGTTCGACGCTCACCCTGAGATGCTGGAGATGCTCTTCAGCGGAGAGTGGGCATTTCCCGGTCAGTGAGGAACGCGGTCATCTATAGCGACTTGCTGGGCAGAATCTGAGGCTTGCGTAGCTCTAGGAAGAACACCGGACCCTCTTCCCTCTGGTTATAGACATTGAATCCCGCCGCTTCAGCCAACTGCACAAAATATGACAGATCTCGCCCTTTCTCTGGCCATACATGCCCGTAACCCGCAGTGATGTCCTCCTCGGGCAGTTTAACCCTGAGAGAGACTACTGCAATATCCTTCTCTGGATCAAGGCGTGCCGGCAAGATGACATCCCAGATGAAGAACCGTCCGCCTGGCTTGAGCACCCTGAAAACCTCACGGAATACTTTTTCATGGTCAGGGCCTTTGATATACATCAGCGTGAAGAATGAGGTTGCGACAGTGAAGGTGCCGTCAAGAAACTGCAGATCTCGGGCATCCATGACGATCTTCAGGGGACCAGCAGGCGCTTGCTCCAACTCACGTCTATTCGGATCAATGGCCACAACCTGTTTGCCTTTCAGCCTTCCCATGATCCCCTCGCCGCCTCCGCCAATATCTAGAATGTATCCTGGAGCATCAAAGTCGTTTACAACGATCTCTTGCGTTTCGAGATAGAAAAGACGATCCTCCGAGATTTCCGGGTGGTCTTCATTCATTCTTAGCCATCCTTCCACATAACGAACGATTACTCGCGCAAACACTGCCCAAGCCGCGCTCAGTGGCTCGGCTCAAGCGCCTTTGTCAATATCGGAGGAAGTTCTTAAGACCCCATGGGTAGAACACTAGTGTTAGAAATCCCATCAAGCCAACAGATGCTACATCAA
>JBFFDV010000360.1:0-2158 GCA_041559215.1 Anaerolineae bacterium
CCCAAGTGTTCAGCACGAAAGACTTGGACATATTCCTCGATTCCGAGGCGGCTACTGACTTCCCGCACGCTCCTTGTCACATCATAGGGAGAGATCCAGATTGCGGTGTTGAAAGCTCCGCAACCCAGCCAGGTGAGTTCTCTTCTCAACTTGTTCCTTTGATGGCGCTTCTCCTCCGGTATGTTGTAGACGACAACATGCCAATCGCCTGACCATTCACCGTCTTCTGGCTCAAATATGCGCCGTGCCCCTGTGGCGAGCAGTTTCTGGCTCTTGTCGGTCAAGGAGTAATAGCTCCTCCTTCCAATGCGACGCCTCTTCAACCAACCCTTCTTCCACATACGAGAGAGCGCCGAGCGCACCGCTTGCTCTGACATGCCCAGGTGCTTGAGAAGCTTGATCAGACTTCCGGTCCAGATCTCACCACCGCGATACCTTATGTAGTCCCCGTACAGTGTAAAGATCATCCCTTGAGAATCTAGCACAGTAACCTCTGCTAAAATATGTCAAGATCAGTCTCAGCCGCATTTCGAGCGCCACATGATTATAGCACCTAGTCGGAAAAGGCGCAAGTCCCGAAACAGATAGCGCGGAGCCTTTGCCCATCATGGGACCAAAGCTCTCAGGTGTATTCGGCAAGGCTGAGCCAGAATTGGGGGCCCCCTGGCAGTCGGAAGAGGAGTGGATAGTAATGCAGAAGTTGAAGGTAGGAGTCAACACCAGGATAAGCGACACGGACGGGCTGCCTTTGATGTGACTTCTTCTTGTG
This sequence comes from Anaerolineae bacterium, assembly GCA_041559215.1. Classification (GTDB taxonomy): domain Bacteria; phylum Chloroflexota; class Anaerolineae; order UBA7937; family B3-Chlor; genus JBFFDV01. The sequence goes on from JBFFDV010000360.1 coordinate 770, forward strand.
TGATACTCCCTGGCTCTTACCGTCTGCGCCAGAGCAAAATGATGAGTAGACCCAGGAACATGGCAATAGTGGCTACCAAGCCGCCTTCAGGGCCGAAGGCTCCTCCAGTGATCAGCGGGCTTCCCCTTATATCAGTCAGAAGTAAGCCACTTGTCACCAGTCCGCTGACAGGGAAAGACAAAAGGGGGCCCTGTACAAAGTTCCAGGAGAAGTGCAAGGCCATGGGCAGCCACAGTTCCCGGGTAACCAAGTAGCAGGCAGCCAGTAGGGCCCCTGCCAGGAAGATATTGAGCAAGGCTAAGGGGCTGATGTTAGGGTTGAGGCCGTGAAAGAGGCCGAACAATACCGAAGAAGCGATCAGACCGACGACGGCGCCCCATTCCGCATCCAGGTTCTGCATTATGTAGCCTCTGAAGGATAGCTCCTCGTAGAATGCGACAAAGGTCATCATGATGAGGTAACCCAACAGAGTTCCCAGTACCACGATCGGCGGCTGAACCTGCCAGGCGAAGCCCTGCACATGGAGCCATCCTGCACCCCATTCCAAGAGGAAAATGAGGCCAATGAGTAATGCGCCTAGCAGGAGGCCGCCCAAGATTTCCTTGAGCCAACCGACTCTTCTATGGAACCCTAGGTCAACAAGAGTGCCCCCATCGAGGAACCGCCGGAAAAGGTAAGTCAGTAACAATACCAGCCCAAGCTTGCCTACCGAGACGACCAGCAGCACCGGTAGAGAGAATGTCAGCTCCATGAGCGCACTCTCATTCGTTATACCGAGAAAGAGAATCATCGGCAGAAGCACGAACACGCCAACGATTATCTCGACTACTGTGGAACCTAGCAGATAGGCAATGGTGTAAGAGACCACCCGCCACGTAGGCCGTAGGCGACCTTCCTTGATAAAGAAACTCTTGACGCTCATTGTCAGTTCGCTCCTTTCAAAGTGTGCTTAGTGTCCGTTGTACAAGATACCACCACAAGGCCAGGACTTCTCGCGAGGTGTAGTAGAACCGTCGAGCGGGGAGGGTGTGGGTAGGGCTATCCAGCGCGGGCGACCCATACGCTGTCAAGCCAATGTCTCCTGCCATCAGCAAGGAGCGTTTCATGTGGAAGGGATCGCTGACGATCAATGTGGTATCCCATCCTCTTTCTCGCACGATCTCTCTGGTGTGAAGCAGGCTCTCCCAGGTGGAATGAGCCTGCTTGTCCAAAATGAGTGCGTCGGGCGGTATCCCTGCCTCCACCGCTAAGCGACGCATCACCTCTGACTCTTCGGGCGGATGACGGCCCAGCCCCCCCGACAGGACTAGGTGAGAAGCATAACCGTCCCCATAGATCTGGATAGCCCGTTCCGAGCGGGCCCTCAACGATGGGCTAGGCTGCTCATTA
>JBFFDV010000361.1:0-2117 GCA_041559215.1 Anaerolineae bacterium
AAGAGGAGGATGAGAAGAAGGGAGCGAGGAATGGAATACTACAAGCTTGCCCCTCCAAAAGATACTCCCCAAGGCCTATGGTTGGGCATCGCTGTGGCGATGGGGTTGCTGATGCTTGCGGTGCTGCTCTGCGGACTGCAACGCATGACTCCGGCCCGGGCCGAGCCCATGCTGCCCTCGCCGAGCAGAGGAAGCACTCTCTCCAACTCAGAACCATATACAGTTGGCGCCGTCCTGGCGGTCACCGGCGGTGGTTCTTCCCTTGGTGTGCCGGAAGCCAACACGATAGAGATGCTGGAGGATCAGATCAACGCCCAGGGCGGCATCAATGGTCACCCTCTGCACGTGATTATCTCCGACACGCAGAGCAATCCAGCCGTGGCGCGCGACCTGGTCTCCAGTTTGATCTCGAATCATGACGTATTCGCCATCATTGGACCCTCGCTCAGCGGCACTTCCCTGAATGTGCTGGACATCGTTGGCCAGGCACAAGTTCCCCTCATCTCCCTGGCCTCCACCTCTAGCATTGTAGAGCCGGTCAGTTATCGTCGCTGGGTCTTCAAGACACCGTTAGCCAATGATGCTGTAGCCGCCAGACAACTGGACTATTTGCTGTGCTATGGGCTCGACGAAGTCGCTGTGATGTATGAGAACACCGGCTATGGGGAGGATGGACTCTATCAGTTCTCTGTGCAAGCTCCAGCAGCAGGGGTCACAGTCGTCATCACCGAAACGTTTAGTCGGGAGGATACGAACTTTGAGCCTCAACTGACTAGAATTGCCGCATCGCCAGCAGAGGCCTTGGTCTTCTGGGGGTTGTCTACCCAAGCCAGCGCCATAGCCGTACAGGCGAATGGAATGAGCCTGGGCATGCCCATCTTGTTGAACAGTGGCTCCTGCGATCAAGGCTTCATTGAAGGCGCGGGGGAGGCCGCAAACGGAGTGCTTGCTGTCTGTGAGAAAATCATGGTAGCGGACAATCTGCCCGACAGTGATCCTCAAAAGGCGGTCATACTCAAGTACGTGGCCGACTACACAGACACCTATGGCGTGGGGGCCAGCCCCTTCGGCGGATACGCGTGGGATGCCACTGTGTTGATCTCCGACGCCCTGGGTGCGGCTGGCGGGGATGGAGCAGATATCAGGCATGACATCGAAAGCACGACAGGCTTTGCAGGCATCGGTGGTGTCTACAACTTCTCGTGCGTTGATCACAATGGTCTGACCAAGCGCTATTTGGTGATAGCGGAGGTCGCGGATGACACGTGGCGACTGGCAACAATGTGTGAACCGCGTGTGTACCTGCCCCTCACTTTGAAGAACTTCGAGCCTCGGCCCTTGAGCTGGATTGATGTGCATACCCATATTGATCCCGAAGTTTGCTGTGGGGATGTTTGCGGGGCCGATTTGCTGGTGGCAGGTATGAAAGCGGCAGGCGTAAGCAAATTCGTGTTGTTTCCGCTGGCAGGTTCCTCAGATAGCGACGACGTTTTGGCCGCTTACTACAAGTACCCCGATCACATTATTCCCTTTAGGGGGCCTGATGGTCTAGCTCTCGGAGATCCCTCTAGCCTGGATTTGATTCGCGAGGATTTGGACACTGGCCTCTTCTGGGGTCTCGGCGAAATACTGACCAGGCATGGGTTCTACGGTATAGAGATCCCTGCTACCCATACGGTGATGTTGGACTTGTGGGACCTCGCTGCCGAGTACGACATCCCCGTAAACGTTCACATGGGCACCCGACCTTCGGGCGAGGATCAGACTGATATCCCGGCAGAGTGGCTTGCCGAGCTCGAGGAGGCTTTGGATCAGTCTCCCTCAACAACCTTTATCTGGGCGCACTCGGGCCCCTCTCGCCCCGACGTTCTCCGTGGAATGCTGGAGAGGCACCCGAACCTTTATGCTGACTTGAGTGCGCTGTGCCTGGTTTTTCACGAGATGAAGGGGAGGGAGCCGTGGCCCGAGTTGCTGATAGATGGTCCCGAGTGGATTCAGTTGCTCGAAGATCACTCCGATCGATTCCTGTTTGGCACGGATGTCTATTTCTTGGAAGCATACGTGAATCCTGCGGCCATTATGGCTTACGTCAGAGATGAGGTTTTCTCACAGCTTTC
>JBFFDV010000362.1:0-1987 GCA_041559215.1 Anaerolineae bacterium
AGACCACGCTCCCTCAGTCCCTGGTCGGCGATGAACCTGCTCATAATCTTCTCTATCATTGTCATCATAGGCATCATGGGTTTATATGTTGCCTCCAGGCAGATTGTGCCTGCACCGGCCCCGCCCCCCACGCCGACTCTAACCGCGATGCCACCAGCTCGCACCATACCGCGATACGTGCTTCAGGTGAGTCTGGACTATGAGGGCCACAGTCTGGAGGCCAGAGAGCGCCTCGATTTCATCAACCTGACCGAAGATACTCTGGAGGAGTTGGTCTTCAATGTCTTCCCCAACCATAAGGAGGACATATTCTTTCTCAAGAGCGTGACCCTGGGCGAGCCGGTTGGGGAGGATGAAGAGGAGGTACCGGATCTCGAATATACCCTCAGTGGGACAAGCCTGCGCGTCCACCTACCGACCGCTCTGGAACCAGGCGATGAGCTAACCCTGTTCTTGGAATTCTCCCTGGATCTGCCGCGCATGAACCCTTATCTCCAATGGAGCGAGGGCAGCTTGGGCTACTCGGACAGAGCATTGGCGGTGGGCAACTGGTATCCGGCCTTGGTCGCTTATCGTGAGGGACAGGGCTGGTACGCCTTCGCCTACCACGCTGTGGGCGACCCCTATGTTACCGAGGTAGCCGACTATGAGGTGGAGATTGTGGCCCCCGCGGATGTTACTGTGGTCGGCACTGGCGATGAGGAGCGGATCGGTAACCGCTGGCGCTATACCATCTCGGAGGCTCGCTCCTTCGCCTTCACTGCCAGTGATAAATATCTGTCCTCCAGTGAGCAAGCTGGTCATATCACCGTCTCCTCTTATTACTTTGCCGCTCATGAGCGGAGCGGCGTTGACGCCCTTACGGTCGCAGTCGAAGCGCTCACCACCTTTGAGGAGCTTTTCGGCCCCTACCCATATTCCACCTTTCGCATCGCCGAGGCGGACTTCGCCGGTGCTTTGGAATTCACCGGTCTTTGTTTTCTCGGAGATGACTGGTATGGGGACCATCCGGGCGGATACCGCAGCGCTATGGTCTCTTTGATCGCTCACGAGGCGTCTCATCAATGGTGGTACGGCGTGGTGGGTAGCGATCAGGTGAGAGAGCCCTGGCTGGACGAGGCTCTGGCCACTTACAGCTCGATGCTGTACTATGAGCGGACACACCCAGAGTTTGTAGACTGGTGGTGGGAGACTGAGGTGGACAGGTATCGTCCCCTGGGCGAGATAGATCGGCCTATCTATGCCTTCATGGACGGGCGGACGTATCTCAACGCTGTCTATCGTCGCGGAGCGCTCTTCCTCAGTGACGTCAGGGATCGCATGGGCGACGAGGCATTCTTCGCTTTCCTGAGGGATTACTACGAGAGCAGGGCAAGGCAACTAAGCACCGCTGAGGATTTCTTCTCTATCCTCTATCGGCACAGCGAGGTGGACATCTCGTCGTTGCTGGAGGAATATTTTGGCGCCTAGACAGATCAGGGGGATCTCTCTCGCCCTGTTCCTTTTCGTCATCTCCCTCCTGATAGGGCGTCTTACCACCCGTAACTCCACGCCTGTCTCTGCATGGGAGAGCCAAGCGCCAAGCAGTACGCCTACACCCTTCACGCCAACTGCGACCTCCACCCCAACGTCCACGCCTACTCGGACGCCCACGCCGCTTCCACCTACGCCTACCATCCAACTCAGGGGAACGATCGTTCTCGACCAGCATAATATTACCGCTTACAATTTTCCTAAGGGATCCTTCGTCCATCCTTTGCGCATGGTTGTAATGGGGGACGACGTTTATCTGCTGGATACTGGTCAACTGAAGCTTGCAAGCCTCAGCGTTCGAGCTTCCCCCCAGCTAGTCCTGCCTTTGGACGGTGTTGTCGACGGAGTGGTCATGCAAGAGTTAGTCGATATCGCTCTTTCAGGGGATAAGGGTTCGCTCCTGCTGCTGGATCGGGCCGGAAACCTCTTCCGCTACTTCCCAGTTGATGAAAGC
>JBFFDV010000363.1:0-1876 GCA_041559215.1 Anaerolineae bacterium
ACTTCGTCGGCGTCAGTCACTTCCACGTCGGCGAACACGTGGGGATGGCGACGGACTATCTTGGCGATAATCGTCTCCAGCACCTGCGCCAGGGTGAACTCTCCAGCCTCCGCTGCGATTTGAGTGTGGAGGATGATCTGAAGCAGCAGGTCTCCTAGCTCCTCCCGTAACGCCACATCATCTTCCCTATCCAAGGCCTCCAGAACCTCGTAAGTCTCTTCCAGGAGGTGGGGTCTGAGGGTTTGATGGGTCTGTTGCCGATCCCAGGGGCAGCCTCCTGGAGCACGGAGCCGGGCCACTATGTCGTGGAAGGTGGATACAGAACTGGGGTTGGGAAGCGCCGGCAGATAAAGCGAGGTGAGATGGTCTATGTCCTGGATGTGATCCAGCTCATAAAGAAACAAAGTCTCCACACTCGCCTCCGGAGTTCCCGCGTTGCGCACGAGGGTTGTAGGATGCTCGGCCGGATAAAGGTTCATCAGAGTCAGCTTGACCTCAGCGGCCAGGCGACGATTATACAGTTGGCCGATCAAAGCTGGCTGGTCGGGATCCAGGTTTGGGTGCAAGCGAGCTGCCAGGAGGGTGGCGTCCACTATCTGCAATCCTTCTAAGGGGTCGATCTCCAGTGGCAGGAGCGCGGCCTCGATGAAGCTCAAGCCTATCACCAATCGTACCTTAAGACCTGTCTCCTTGGCCAAGGCCAGTATACGCCTTACCGACTCCTCGCCTACTAGTGGATGCCCGGGCACAGCGTAGACAACGCCTTCAGGCCGCTGTCCCAGTCTCAGGATCTGCCTCGCTATCTCCTCGTACACTGCGGAGAAATCTTCCTCGGCTTGGTACAGATAGTCGAAGGAGTTTAGGGTCAGCTGGGCTGGCAGGGAGGAGACGAGAGGATGATGGCGGGTACGAAGATAGATCTCGGTAGCGTTTTGGAGAATTTCTTTGGCTTCTATGGTCAGTAGCGAGCTATCGCCAGGGCCCAGGCCTACGATAGTGATGTCCATGATGCTCTTCTCTCCCATACATGCACGATACTAGAGTCACATTCTCGTTACGTAGCTGTCCAGATATAGTGTCCGCTCCCTTTTCGCCTTTCGGCCTTTCCCTCCAGTTTCAATACATCCAGGTGGCCGATGATCTCGGACATGACGAGGAAGAAGTGCACTCCTGGCAGTTGCTCACCGAACAGACCCAGTCCGAGTTCATAAACGGTTTTGTCACCCTCCTCTAGTAGTTGTAAGATCAAGTCCCCGCGGTGCTTGTGGTGGGCCAGGATATCGTCAACGAGGAAGCGGTGATCATATACCGGTTCGCCATGACCGGGCAATACCTTGCGGACCTCGAGTTCCCGAATGCGGCGCAGGGAGCGAATGTAGTCCACCAAGCTGCGGGGGCGCTCCGTCATTCCCGGGCGTGGGGTTTCGATGAGGGGGTTGGAGGTTATGTCCCTCAACAGGTGATCGCCGGAGACAAGGAGTTGGCTGCGCTCATGGTAGAAACAAAGGTGGCCTAGAGCGTGCCCGGGGGTGTGTATCGCTCGCCAGGTTGTGCCACCCATTTGCACCATATCGTTATCATCGAGTGGCGTGACTTCCGGCACCGGAGTGGCGTACAACTCGAAGTCTTGGATGGGCTTTATCCTCTCCAGGGCATCCTCGGGTATGCCTTCTTTGATGAAGAGTTTCCATGCGTAGGCTATTCTATCTTCCCACCAGGTATAGAAGTCCTCTAGAGGCAGCTTATTGAAGTGGAAGGAGAGCACCGTAGCGCCGGACTGCTCGACCACTTCGCGTGCCAGGCCGAAATGATCAATATGAGCGTGGGTGATGATCAGTTGTTCGATATCCGTCAGGGAGTATCCCAGATCCCTCAC
>JBFFDV010000364.1:0-1846 GCA_041559215.1 Anaerolineae bacterium
ATAGCCTGCCAGCCCCCGTCCATGCACGCCGTATAACACAATCCACACTTACTGCAAACAGCCTCGTCTATGGCTGCTGTCACCTTGTACGCGAAGTCCAACCCCTCGTGCGCCGTGATCTTCGGCACGATGTACCCTCTCATCTCAGCCACAGACTCGAAGCCCTTCTCATCCATGTAGGCAGCAAGCCCCTCCTTCATCCTCTCCACGATCTTGTAGCCCCGCAACATCACCGCTGTACATACCTGCACCGTCGAGGCGCCTACCAGAATATACTCCACCGCATCTTGCCACCTGGCAATACCCCCAATTCCCGATAGCGTAAGGTTCGTCCCTTTCGCCAACTGAGCGATACACCGCAGTCCTATCGGCTTGACCGCAGCCCCCGAGTAACCCCCGAATGCTGACGTCCCTCCCACCGAGGGCAGGGGCTCCAGCCGATCCAGATCTATCCCGATGAGAACTGAAACCGTATTTATGGCTGAGATGGCATCGCCTCCAGCTTCTTCACAGGCTTTACCTATCTGCACGATATCGGTGACATTGGGGGTGAGCTTGACCATCACCGGCACGGTAGCCACCTCTTTCACCCACCGTGTGATATCCCTAGCGATGATGGGATCTTGGCCCTGGACAGAGCCCATGCCCTTCTCCGGCATGCCGTGAGGGCAACCAAAGTTCAGTTCCACGCCATCCACACCCGCTTCTTCGACCTGCTTGATCAAGGAGTGCCACTCCTCTCTCACCACGGCGGCCATCAAGCTGGCGAACAGGATATGATCGGGATAGTGGCGCTTAATCTCCGCGATATCCTCGATCCAGGCCTCCAAACTTCGCTGGCTGATCAGTTCTATGTTTTCGAGGCCGATGGCCCTATTGCCCATGGCCAGTCGCGCCAGACGAGGCTGGACGTCTTTGGCTGGCTCCAGGGCGATAGTCTTGGTCACCGCCCCGGCCCAGCCCGCCTCGAAGGCCCGCTGGATCATCTCGGCGTTAGCTGCAGGGGGCGCCGAGGACAACATGAAGGGGTTCATCAACTTGAGGCCCGCAAAATCAACGCTCAGATCGGCCATTCTTCACCTCCCTGATGACTAGCCAACGACGATGTCACCGTAGGCATCTGGCCTACGGTCGCGGTAGAACTGCCATTCGTTGCGCACCTGCCTGACAAGATCCAGATCCAGGTCGGCCACCAGAACCTCTTCCTCCGTATCCGAGGCCTGAGCGATTATCTGGCCCCGGGGATCGCAGAAGTAGCTGGAACCATAATAATCATTCGGACCCAATTCCTCCTCCCGCCCCACACGGTTGATAGTACCCACGAAGTAGCCATTGGCGATGGCATGAGCGGTCTGTTCGATATGCCAAAGATGCATCGATAGCCCTCGCGAGGTGGCGGACGGTATATATACTATTTCGGCGCCGTTTAGCCCCAGGATGCGCGCCCCCTCAGGGAAGTGGCGATCGTAGCAGATGTAGACGCCCACCCTACCATATTTGGTCTCGAAAACAGGATAGCCAAGGTTCCCAGGACGGAAGTAGAACTTCTCCCAGAAGTTGGGGAGCTGAGGGATATGGGTCTTCCGGTACTTACCCAAGAGTGTCCCGTCGGCATCAATGACCACAGCAGTATTATAGTAGATACCTGCAGCCTCCTCCTCATAGAGAGGCACCACTAGAGCCATAGAGTGCCTCTTGGCCACCTCCTGCATCCGTTCCGTGGTGGGTCCGGGGACCGGCTCGACTAGGCCATACCATTTGGCATCCTGCACCTGGCAGAAGTATGGGCCGAAGAAAAGCTCCTGTAAGCAGGTGATTTGGGAGCCATGACTTGCTGCCTCTTCGA
>JBFFDV010000365.1:0-1840 GCA_041559215.1 Anaerolineae bacterium
AGGCCATAGTTGACGGTTCCAACCCCAGTACCGCCCGCCAGGTGCTAAGCCAGCTTCGTGGTCGTACCCTGGCTTTTGCAGCGGGCCTGTCATCCCTTCCACAAGAGGTTGAGAACAAGCTGATACCGATAGATATCCGTACGCGGGTCTGGTATAACCCAAATTCTAGTGCGCTGCAGAGTATGGTGCCCGGTCTCATCGCTGTGGTGATGTGCATGTCGGCGTTCTCCATAGCGACCTCTCTTACTCGCGAGAAGGAGATGGGCACCATGGAGGGCCTTTTCGCCACCCCCGTCCGGGGCGCGGAGTTGCTTCTGGGCAAATTACTGACCTACATGGCTTGCGGGCTGATCAGCGTGGTGTTGGTCACTCTGGTTGCGACTCTCTGGTTCCAGGTGCCCTTTCGGGGGAGCTTTCTCCTGTTCATGCTATTGACCGCCGACTTCCTGCTGGGGATTTTGGGCTTGAGTCTCCTGTTGGCTAATTTTATGTCCACTCAGCAGGCGGCGATGGTGGTGCTCTTCCTCGTGCTTTTCATACCCAGCATGTTCCTCTCGGGCTTGATAGACCCAGTGGACAGAACTTCGTTGAGCGCCCAGTTGCAGGCGTATATCCTGCCCACGACGCACTATGTCACCATAGCGCGGGGCATCTTCCTGAAAGGGGTAGGTTGGACAGCGCTTTGGCCTTCAGCCGTGGCTCCGGCAATGATGGGGACGGCATGCCTGTTACTGGCCATTAGACTCTTCAAGAAGAAGATGGGTTAGATTAGATGTGGGGCCGAATCCTCAATCTGGTCATCAAGGATTTTCAGCAGTTTCTTCGGGATAAACTGCTGCTGTCATTCATCCTTATTGGACCCACATTCCAACTGGTGTTGTTGGCCCAGGCTAGCGGCACTGACATCACTCACCTGTCTATGGCTATCCTGGACGAGGACCGAACAGAGGCTAGCAGGACGTTGGTCACAACCCTGGACAACATGAGAGAGTTGGATACCACCCACTACCTGGATGACATACAGCAGGCTGGTACCCTACTCGACGGTGGAGAGATCAGTCTAGCGGTTGTTATTCCACCAGGTTTCGGTGTAGCCCTAGACTCAGCCTACCAAAGAGCATCAGTACAGGTTCTAGTAGACGGATCGAATATCCTAGGCGCGTATGCAGCGGTGGGCGCCGCTGAGGACGCGGTTGGCAGATTTGGACAAGACATTGCGGTGGAGCTAGAAGAACTGCTCACTGACGGAAACCTCCCAGGGCCACGGTTGGACTTACGGTCCACAGCGCGCTTCAATCAGCAGATGAACCATCGTTACTATCTCCTTCCCGCTCAACTGGCCGTTATCGTACACGTCGTCACATTGTTGGTGGCCTCGGTGGGAATCGTGAGAGAACGGGAGATGGGCACCTTAGAGCAGTTGATGGTCACACCTTTGAGAAGAATAGAGTTTATAATCGCCAAGTCGACTTTGCCTGCGGTGGTGGCCCTCGTTGATTACCTAGCCATGCTAGCCATCTCTGTGTGGGGTTTTGGACTCCCGATAAGAGGGTCGCTGCCTCTACTGTTGGCCGTCACATTGCTGTTCATCGTAGCGCAGCTAACCTGGGGTCTGGTAATCTCGGCGGTGTCCGCCACACAGCAACAAGCGGTCCTGCTGATCTTTATGATAGGCATACTGAACGTAGCCTTCTCTGGTTATCTGGTCGCGGTGGAGAACATGCCTTTGCTGATGCAGTGGGCGTCGGCTTTCTTCCCTATCCGCCACTATATGTCTGCAATGCGCAGCATTATGCTCAAGGGAGCCACAGTGACCGACATTACGCCGCAAGTGGTGGCC
>JBFFDV010000366.1:0-1715 GCA_041559215.1 Anaerolineae bacterium
CACGCCGGGGCTGAATCTACTCGACCTGCTACCAGGCTACGAGCGAGTGATAATCATCGATGCCATTGATATTGGAGAGAAGCCAGGAGTCATCGTGCGCTTCACCCCTGAAGAGGTTGCTTCGGAGGATCGGGGTCTTCCGCTTTCCCTCCACCAGACGGAGGTACTCAAGGTCTTGGAGCTGGCCACATACCTCGGCCGATCTTCACCTCCCATTGTCATTTATGGTGTCCAACCCCAATCCATGGAGTGGAGCACCGAACTCTCCCCTGCATTACGAGCAACTCTACCCAAGCTTCTTGCCTCCGTATTGGAAGAAGTAAGACAATAGAGAGCACCACTTGATGCTCAGTGAACTCTCCTTGCTCTTCACTGTCAATAATCCTCCCGCAGCACGCTCTTTGCTATCTTCCCCGAACCGGTCTTGGGCAATGCCGAGACGAAATTCACCGACTTGGGCGCTTTGAAATGGGCCATCCTTTCCTTGCAGAAATCGATGATCTCCTCCTCCGTCGCCTCTACCCCCTCCCTGAGCACAACGATCGCCTTCACTCCCTCGCCCCATTTCTCGTCTGGAACCCCAATGATTGCTGCTTCTAGAACCGCTCGGTGCGAATAGAGTACGTTCTCCACCTCGACGCAGTATACGTTCTCGCCACCAGTGATAATAATATCCCGCTTCCGATCTACAATGTTCACATACCCTTCGTCATCTATGGCCGCCATGTCGCCAGTATGCAGCCAGCAGTCCTTGAAAGCCTCTTCAGTCACCTCAGGCAGGTTCCAATATCCGCTCGTCACACTGTCGCCCCGAACGATAATCTCTCCGACCTCTTGACCGTCTGGCTTCACATCTTCTCCTTTTTCATTGACCACCCTCAGTTCCACAGTGATGAACTCGCGCCCTGTGCTGGCCCGAAAACGCATCTGCTCCCCCGGACTTAGCTCTCGCAGGTGGTCCTTCAAGGTGGACACCGTAAGATAGGGGCTGGTCTCCGTCATCCCATAGGTCTGAGCATAGTCGCAACCAAAGGTCTCCATGATTCGCTGTACGAGCTTCTCGGCGATCGGGGCCCCGCCGCTAAGAAGCAAGCGCAGGCTGGAATAGTCATATCTTCGCACATCAGGGTAGTTCACCAGCGCGTTCAGCATCGTAGGCACCATGTTGGTGATGGTCACCCGCTCCCTCTCCATCACCTCTAACACCACTTGCTCTCTAAACTCTGGCACCAGCACGTGAACGCCGCCCACCCAGGTGATGGACCAAGTGGCCCAGCCATCAGCCAAGTGAAAGAGAGGCGCAGCATGGATCCAGACATCGGCGTCGCTCAATTTGAATTCAGCGATCGTACCCAAGGCATGGACATAAACGTTACGATGGTTGAGCACAACCCCTTTGCCTCGTCCCGTGGTGCCACTAGTATAGTAGATCTGGGCAATATCCTCTCCGTCCATGTCCACGGGAGGGGGAATATCCGGGCTCGCGTTCTGAAGTAGCGCCTCATAACTCGTGCCCGAGCGCGGGCTTGCCTCTGCAATATCCACATCTCCAGCCCAGACGATTCCACATGTTTCGCTCATCAAATCCGCAACGGATTCTATTCTCTCTCGCAAAGCTGTCTCAACGAGGAGTAACCTGGGTCCTGAGTCCCTGATTATGTCAAGCCAATCTTGGGGGCTCAAACGGTAGTTGATAGGAACCAGGGCCGCTCCTA
>JBFFDV010000367.1:0-1709 GCA_041559215.1 Anaerolineae bacterium
CACCAGGTGGTGATGGTCTTGGATAGCATAGATACACCCCATTATTCATCCGTATCCGCTGCGACCGCACTGAAGAACTCCATCCTATTGAAACGAACAGATCCAAAGAGAGAGGTATCCCTGTTGTTCAGGAGATTGGGCGCTGACCTCGATCGGCGAACGATAAGAGAAGCCAGAGATGTGGGCGTTCGTTTCGTCAAGTATAATGGGCGAGGAAGACCCCAGGTGACTGACGAGATGGTGGAAGTCTATGACCAGTTGCGCGGGGAGGAGCTGAGCATACCCTATGACTTAGTAGTCCTGGCCATGCCTCTCGTTCCTCGGGAAGACGCGGTAAAGATATCCCTTATGCTCAGAACACCTCTAGACGGCAATGGATTCTTCTTGGAACCGAATGTGCGGTTGCGACCACAGAACTATGTCCGCGATGGCATTTTCGTTTGTGGCAGCGCTCACTATCCGGTGGATGTGCAGGAGAGCATATTTCAGGCGCACAGGGCGGCCGCTAAGGCAGTGCGCTATCTGTCTGACGGAAAAGTTGACAGTGACACGCCTTCGGCCATAGTGCTCGAGAGCCTTTGTACAGGGTGTGGCACTTGCGTCGAGGCTTGTCCCTTCCTGGCGATCGCCATGGAGGAAAGGGAGGGGACCCTGAGCATCTCGAGGATCGATCCCTTGTTATGCAAGCGCTGCGGCAACTGCGCGGTCGTCTGCCCAGCCAAGGCCATTGTTATGGAGCCTTACACGGATAGGGAACTGATTGCGCAAATCAGTGCCGCGCTGGCCGCTCCGCGTGACGGAGAGCCACGCATACTGGGCCTGATGTGTGAGTGGAGTGGCTATGCAGCGGCGGACCTGGCTGGAGCCGAAGGGCTTCAATACCCTGGCAATCTGCGGATCATTCGGGTGGGCTGCTCGGCCCGCTTCGATCTCTATCATATTCTATGGGCTTTCCTGAACGGTGCCGATGGCGTTCTCTTGGGTGCCTGTGAGCCTGGCATGTGCCATTACGTGGAGGGCAATCAGTATGCTGAGGACAGGGTGGAGATGTTGCAGCAGATGCTGAAGGGGGCGGGCTTTGACCCGAGAAGACTGCGGTTGCAATGGTTCAAACCTGATGATGCGCGCAAATTCGTTGAAGCTATCAAGGACTTTACAGACGAGATAGAATACCTAGAGCCCACTGACCTGGAATAACCCCAGGTAAATACTTGAGATTTCGGTCTCACAAAATGAAGCCTCATGTGGAATAATATCAAGCAAGTGGTGGATGAGGAGGACATGTAATGTCGAAGCGGTTGGAACAGGAGGTTTGGGTCTTGGACAGGTGTACCGGTTGTGGTCTCTGCGTCGCTACCTGCTCCAAGGGAATGCTGCACTGGGATGAGGAGTGCCAGCATCCCGTAAGGGAGATAAGGCAAAAGACGATCGGTTTCACTCAAATCCCCCTTGATAGTTGCAGCTTCTGTCAAACGTTCTGTGTTGAGACCTGCCCCCGGCTCTATGAGTGGGAAGGACTGCCAGCCAGGCGTATGGTGTCGGCTAAGACGAAAGGCCTCACGGATAGCGGCGATCCCAACGAGGTCATTAAGAATTTGCTGATCGCAGCCCTCTCTGCCGGAATGATAGATGGCGTGATCATGGGCGATATGGATGGCTGGACCATGGAACCGCGGGCCAAAGTCTTGACCACGGTGGGGGAGATAGCG
>JBFFDV010000368.1:0-1680 GCA_041559215.1 Anaerolineae bacterium
TTCATGGAGCCACGACTCTGCCGCGGCGCCAAGGTTTGCTCCCTACGGCCGGTGTAGGAAGGATCCTGACCGTTGTCGTCAGGGGAGAGGACATGATCGAGGCCCGGGGTCGCCTTTATGAGAACCTGGAAAGGATTCACTTCCAAGGTTGCCACTACCGACGGGACATAGGGCGTGCAGATCTGGCAGATATCATTATCGGCTGACAAGTTTCGACAGTCGCTATCACAAAAATGGCGGAGGGGGTGGGATTCGAACCCACGGTGGAGTTGCCCCCACAACGGTTTTCGAGACCGTCCCAATCGTCCACTCTGGCACCCCTCCGCGCGGCGTTTGCTATTCTTGCTCAACTAGTTTCCCGGCGCAGTCCCTTGAAAAACGACTCCAGTAGTTCCCTTACCTCGTCAGCCAAGACTCCCTTCGTCACTTGTACCTGATGGTTGAGCCGTGGTGAGCGTACCACATCGAGGACTGAGCCTGCTGCGCCAGACTTGGGGTCATCCACGGCGTAAACCAGATGTGGCAGTCGACCCAGGACCATCGCCCCGGCGCACATAGGGCAGGGTTCCAAGGTGCAGTAGAGAGTCACTCCTGCCAAGCGCCAGCCTCCCAGAGCCTGAGCCGCCAGGCGTAGGGCTATCATCTCTGCGTGGGCCGTGGGATCAGCCCATTCCTCCCTGCGATTATGCCCCCGTGCTATGATATGCCCATTGTGGACAGCCACCGCACCCACCGGCACCTCTCCCACCCGATAGGCAGCTTCCGCTTCAGCGATGGCCTCGCGCATGTAGGCTTCATGCCCCATAGCACATTCTACACTTCTATTATATCATATTATCTGTCGTGGCCCAAGATTCTCACTTGCCAACGCAGAATTCGCTGAAGATGATCTCCAGCAAGTCTTCCGTGGCCGCCTCGCCAGTGATCTCCCCTAGAACATTCACCGCTGCAGTCAGGTCTATGGCTATGAAATCCGCAGGCATCTTGCGTTGATCGGCCTCCTCCGCCGCCCGAATATGATCCAGGGCTGCCTGTAGCGCTTCCTTGTGGCGGGGGTTATTAACTAAAGGGGCATCGGAGGCTATCACTTGCCCCGAGAAGACAGCCTCTACGATCGCCTCCTCCAAGTCTGCCAACCCTTCCTCCCTAAGGGCCGAAACCCTGATCCTTTTCACCCCAGGAAGCAGATCGTCAACCACCGCTACCGCAGGCAGGTCAACCTTGTTTATGACCAGGATGGCTGGTTTGTTACCTATCAACCCTGCGATCTCCCCATCTGATTTCTGTAACGGCTCGCTTACATCTACGACCATCAAGGCCAGGTCGGCCCTGCTCAGCGCCTGGCGGCTGCGCTCGATGCCCAATTTCTCCACCAGGTCCTCGCTCTCGGCGATACCTGCCGTGTCCACCAGGGTCAAAGGGATTCCTTGCAGGTTGATAGTTTCCTCCAGGGTGTCGCGGGTGGTTCCTGGTATAGGAGTAACGATGGCTCGACTTGTGCGTAGTAAGGAATTGAGCAGGCTCGATTTGCCCACGTTGGGCCTGCCGACGATGGCTGCCCTTATCCCCTGCCGATAGATTATCCCTTGGTCGGCGCTGCTCAGAAGCTCTTCTATTCTCCTTCTGGCTTCTTGCAGTGGGGTTGTGATGTCCTGTTCTGGTATCTCGTCCTCGCTGAAA
>JBFFDV010000369.1:0-1662 GCA_041559215.1 Anaerolineae bacterium
ATCCAAGGCTTGAACTTTCACACTGAGAGAGCCGCTTCAAGCGCTCTCCAAGGCTTCCCTCACGAAATCCAGGCATCTCCTCAAGTTCTCCCTGACCCGGCGAGGTCGCCAGGCTTGAAGGGCGACGGGACTGATCTCGAGGGTGATCAACCCTCCATAGGAATCCGCCTTCAAACGGCGCAGAAGTTCCAACAGGGGAAGGTCTCCATCGCCGGGGATTTGGTGATGCTTGAAATAGCTGTGTATGTTGAACCAGGGCGGGATGGAAAGCCCGGATCGAAAATCGCTCAGGTGAATGTTGGCCAGGCGACTTCCCAGTGTCTCATAAGCTTCCAGGAGGTCGTAAGGGAAGGATGCCGCATGAGCTGCGTCCAGGGTAAGGACAAGATCATATTCATCGGCGAAACGGCGCAGACTGCTGGGCTTGCTGAGAACATAGTCCCTATCCCTGGCCTGGAATACGGCCTGATTCTCCAGGCTTAATCTGGGGGACAACTGGCTCAACTCCTCGACACAAGCCTCCACGGCTTCCAAATACTGGCGACCAAGCCCCGCGGTCAGGTTCACCGCTTTGGGAGCGTGGATGATGATGAACTGACAGCCCAGCTCTCGCGCGAGGGGCACCATACGGGGTAGTAGCCTGTGATGTTCACTCCACCCGCGAATGCGGATCATGGGAGGATGTAAGGTCAGGATCGGCAGCCCATACTCTTGGGAGAGGTCTCGGACGTAGCCACTGCCTCTGACAAATACCTCAGGGCTGAGAGCCAGTTCTAACCCTTCGAAGCCGGTGTCCCTGGCCAGAGCGAAGATGGGGCGTAGCGGGTACAGATATAGTGAGGCGGTGGAGAGGGTTATCCTCAATTCATCGTTCCTACGACCGCCGACCGCTTGTACAGTTCATGGTCGTTGATATATCTCTCCACCTCTTCCGGCACCTGGTACTTGATGGGCAAACGCTCCCTGACCCGCTCTTGGAGTTCGGACGAGGAGATGTCCATCTCAGGCATATCCATGATCTCCACTTGGGATGAGATGCCCGGCAAGGAAGCTTCCAACTGGGCCATGTCTATCTCAAAACGTGGCCGTCTTACGACCAGCAGGCGGCACAACTGTATGAGCCGCTGGGGTTCGTGCCAGGTGGGCAGCTCCACAAGCGAATCAAGCCCCATGATGAAGTATATCTCCGTATCTTGTCCCAGGTGCTTTTGCAGGATAGAGATGGTGTCCACTGTGTAGGATGGGCCGGGACGATCTACATCCACCCTTGAGATGGCGAAATAGGGGTTGGAGGCGATGGCCAGGCTCACCATGGCCAGGCGGTGCTCTACCGGCGTCACCTCCTCGTCCAACTTATGCGGGGGCACCCCAGCGACGACAAAGAGCACGCGCTCTAAGTCCATCCTCACCCGTGCCTCTTCCGCCGCTGCCAGATGCCCATAATGAATGGGGTCGAAGGTTCCTCCGATGACGCCTATTCTCCCCAAGCCCGTCTCCTATGACCACTCCAGTTCGGCATCGCCGATTAGTACGGTGTCGCCCTTTTCCACCCCTGCTTCCTCCAGCGCCTTCGTAACCCCCATCCTCTCCAGGGCGTTATGTAACCTACGGATCCCTTCTTCGTACCGCCAATCGGTCCTGGCCACCAGCCTCTCCACTTGC
>JBFFDV010000370.1:0-1619 GCA_041559215.1 Anaerolineae bacterium
AGGAGCTCGTCCTGACAAGTCAATGCAAGAGCATTGCCCCCCCTTACCATCGGGCTACGAGGCCAGAACCAGGCTGCAGCCTGATTCTGGAGCATGCTTTTGTGACTTTGAGAATTTATCTCCATAATGCTCCTAAGTAGTTAAGCGTCCCCAGCGGTTGTCTTGTACTACCGCAGTGCGGTAGCAGCACGGCATGCCGTGCTATTACGGCATTCAGGCCGTAGGACAGGTTGGCAAACCGTCGGGCTTTGGACCGGTGCGACGGCCCAGGAAGGATTCTTCACCGTGGTTGGTGTGGGCTGATGAAATACAAACCAAGCGGTTCAGGCAAGAAAGTTGATGAGAAGGATTATTCGAAAAGAATAATCTTCTCCGCCGAGGATTTTGAGGAAGAAGGCCATCTTCTTCAGGTGGTTACCGTCCCGCCCAGGACAAGACAGCGTCTCCATGCACATAGGGAGCAGACGGAGGTCTTCTATATCCTTGAGAGTGAAGGGCTGATATATATAAACGGAGAGGAGTTTCTGGCGAGGCCGGGCGATGCCTTCATATGTAGCCCAGGTGATGAGCATAGCCTTTGGAACCAGTCAGATGAGGATTTCGAGGTGGTCGTTTTCAAAATCAACAAGCCCGAAGAGGACGATACGGCCTGGATTGAGGAGGCAACTTAACACTTGGGCGAGACTGGCCGACTCCGGGTAGACCGCTGACTTCTGGTTCCAACGGAATTCCAACCTTTTGTAACCCAATTCAACCGTAATCCTAACTCACTCCGTAGGTATGGGATTAGCTTTTCTGTTATACTGTTAGTGGGAATTCTAGGGACCTCGCTGGCGCAAACTGGCGGGAGTTGCTACACCTTATCCAAGCGCAAGTCACGTTGGTCGATATTCTGATTGCACCGACGTTGGCCCCACTCCTGCATCTGGGGTGGGGCGAGCAGCATAGGGAGGTGAGGATGCTATTAGAACGGATCGAGTCGTGGGGTTTGGCGCATTACTCCTATCTCATCGGCGATGAGAGGGAAGCTGTCGTCATCGACCCGCGTCGTGACTGCGACGTCTACATAGAGAAGGCGTATGGGGAGGGCCTTCGCATTACGCACATTCTGGAGACTCACCGTAACGAGGATTATGCGATCGGTTCGGTAGAGTTAGCTGCACGTACTGGCGCTGAGATCTGGCACGCGGACGCACAACTGGACTATCAATACGGCCAGCCAGTGGAAGATGGCCAGATGTGGAAGGTGGGGCACCTAAAGCTGCAAGCCATCCATTCGCCCGGACACACGCCTGGCAGCATGAGCTATCTGCTTCACGATCCCGATGGGACCCCATGGATAGTTTTCACCGGCGATGCTCTTTTCGCGGGCGATGTGGGGCGCGTCGATCTACTGGGGATGGACCGGGCTGAGGAGATGGCGGGCCTGTTACATGATACTCTGTTAAACAAACTGCTGCCCCTGGGTGACGAGGTAATCGTCTGTCCAGCGCACGGTGCCGGTTCCGTTTGTGGCACGGCCATCGCCGAACGAGCATGGACGACGATTGGACTGGAGCGCCGCCATAATCCCAAGCTGCAATACAATAGCAAGGATGAATTCGTGGCCAACGTGGCCA
>JBFFDV010000371.1:0-1601 GCA_041559215.1 Anaerolineae bacterium
GGTGTATAACATGGGGCCCGAGACTTTCAGAGACTTCGTGCGGCAAAGACGCAGGAACTATGCTGGCCACCTCTATCTCAAGCACAAATACGGCTATCGCGTCTCCAGCTTGGACAACTTACGGGTAGCTCGGCTGGCCCTGGGTGAGGCGTGGGGAGCGATCAGACGCACGCTCCGTCTACTCTATGTGCTGACGGCATTGGCGGCCATCGAGATCTACTCCCGTGTCCTGGGCAGTTACGATTACTACGTCAAAGGGGACAAACACGTAGTCTGGGATATGGCCTGGACGACCAAGGAGGTGGACAAGAGCAGAGTGGAAGCCCAGAGAGAAGAGCCTTAGGACTCTGCTAAAGACATCTTCGGAGAAATCAGTTGCGAGACAAGTTGATCACCGCGGTCAAAATCGTGGTCAGCCTGGGGCTGATCGCTTATCTTTTGAACCGCGTAGGGCTGAATCAGTTGGTCGAGGCGATGCGCTCAGCCTCGACCAATTATCTATACCTGCTGATAGCCTTAGTTCTGTATTTTGGGGCCATCACGGTAGGTTCCCTTAAATGGCAGATACTGCTCAAGGCCCAGGGGATAGAGGTTCCTCTGAGCAGTCTCCTCTCCTACACCTTCGTGGGGCTTTTTTTTGGCAACTTCCTGCCCACCAACGTAGGGGGAGATCTGGTACGGGGCTATGACTTGGCTCGTCACACCCTGCTCCCCGCGGAAACAGCCATCTCGGTACTGGTGGATCGATTGGTGGGCCTCATCGCTTTCGTGTTCGTGGCTGTGGTCATGGCGCTGCTGGTTGTGTATTCTGCCGGTCAAGCGGCGCTATGGGAGGTCGCCGTTGCTGCTACGATCGCCTTCCTGGCCCTATGTGGAGGATTCGCCCTCATCCTAAGTGGTCGGCTACGAGCCAAGGTACGAGGACTCTTCAACAAGGGCCCGCTTTCCTCGGTGGCTCCTTGGTACGACAAGCTGTCGGCCGCGCTGTCAGCTTATCGGCGAAGCTATGGGGCTCTAGCTCTAGGGTTCGCTATCTCTATCCTTGTACTCACCATAGGCAGCGTGGTGAACTACCTCATCGCCTTGTCCCTAGGGGGCGGCATATCCCTTCTGCATATCTTTCTTTTCACCCCACTCATCACCTTCATCCTTTTGATACCTATCTCCATCGGGGGCATCGGGCTGAACCAGAGTGCCTATGTCTTCTTCTTCAATCTTGTAGGCGTACCTGAGGAGAAGTCCCTGGCCATATCCCTCATCATGCAGGTTATCATCGTCTTGGCCAGCCTGCCCGGTGGCGTTCTTTGGTGGCGGAAACGCGCCCGGCGCGCGCCAGAACCAGGTGCCAAGCCGGTCACTGAGTAGTGAGATAGCCTTTCCTTAAATTCGGCGTGCCTCAGATGCATAGGAAGTTTCGGTCTACCAAGTTGCCAGCCTGGTGAACCTACCTGAACAACCGGCTATGTGCGGCGTAACCGAGCATCCGGAGCGCCGTCGAGGCACAAAACTGGCTACTCTGCCCCTACTATGAGGGGAATTCTTTGCCTTCCCCAGCCGAGTGTCGCGCTGCCCTCTTCAACTCCGCTTACGAGCAGCTATCA
>JBFFDV010000372.1:0-1594 GCA_041559215.1 Anaerolineae bacterium
AGGAGATGGCGTCTATTTCAAGTGGCACCTGGTAGTATGGTTGATCGGTGATCTCTATCTCTTCGCGGTATTGCCAGTCCGGGTCCCACCAAGCATTCTCTGTGAAGGAGGAGAGAACCCTGACGTCGTCCTGGTAGCGCTCCCAGATACCCCATCCACGGCAACCCTCCCAGGGATGATCATACATCAATGCGTGCAGTGGAACATCCAGTGGGATGGTGGCCGTCGTGGTGTATTCCCAGTTCCTTGTCTGCTCGTCTTCGGTCTGAATTCTGAATGTGAAGGTGCCATCATGATTTCGAACTATCGTCATGTAGTACTCACCGAAGTAGTTGCGGGAGGCGAGGGTGGTGTCAAACTGCATGCTCTCAGGGGGCCCCCCATCCAAAGTCCATACATTCACCCCCAGCCTACTACCCGAATCACTGAAGTATATGCTGATGTAAACGGTTCGCTCCGCGGCGATGGGTGAGTCCATAAGATAGAAGCCTCGGTACATGTACCCACCCTTCTCGAACCTGGCCTTGAAGGCTGCCGGCCCCGTGAACGTCTCCAGGGTGTGAACATTGGTTTTCTCGCCCCTTGTGATGGGAGAGGTCATGTCTTGCCGCCGCTTTGCTTCGGAGACCCAGCGAATCTCATCCGTCCATTCCCCGCCTTTTTGATACGACCATACACCCCATCTGTCTGTGTCAAGAACCTGGTCGTCGAAATCGTCGCCAAAGAGGAATGTTGCCTGGATATCACTCTGACTGGTAGCGCTGGGGTTACCGTAGTACATATAGATCGTCGTTGGCTCAGTTACGAGAGAGGGCATGCGCACTGTTGCTCTAGCCTTCGGGGGCCTGGTCGTGATCGTGACGTCGTCCCAGTATGCTTCGCCGGAGTAATTCATCACACCAACGCTGTCCGCATTCATGAGGAGCGAGGAGTACCACCAGTTCCAGGCTGTGGGCCACGGTTGAGTCCACGAGCCAACTTCGGATCCATCCAACGACACCTTGATGATGCTTCCCAAATGCTCCACCTTCAGATCATGCCAGGTATCGGTGGAGATCGCCCTGGCCTGGCTCCACTTGTGCCTCCAGCCCTTTGCATACTGATAGATCCTTATGCTGCTGCTGTCAAGCCTGATCAGGTAATAGGTGTGGTGCGTACTATCCCACACCCGTATGCCACTTTGGAAGCCTATGACCAGCCCGCAAACGGATGCTCCTATGAGCTTGATCTTTGTCTCGACTGTGTAGTTGACCAGTTGCGGGATCTTGGCCAACAAGATGTTTTGGTTCCCACTACCTCGCAGTTCCCCTCCTTCAATAGAGAAGCCGCCTCCAGTCTGGACGGTCCACTTGCTCAGATCGCCTTCGAAATCCTCCTGGAAGGTGAAAGGTATAGTCTTTGGATCTATCCAGTAGGGCAGTACTTGACCATCCGTGGTGATGAACCTGAGGTCACCGAGATCCTGGCGAAGCTTGCCTTGATCAATCAAGGAGATGGCGTCTATTTCAAGTGGCACCTGATAATATAACTGCTCCGTGATCTCTATCTCTTCGCGGTATTGCCAGTCCAGGTCCCACCAGCCCTCAGCTCCTGC
>JBFFDV010000373.1:0-1565 GCA_041559215.1 Anaerolineae bacterium
CCAAGATCAGGGCGCACAAGATTGGACGGGCAATGAACTCTTCGTAGGGGAATGAGTGGGGTGTCGCTTTCATGGCTACCTCCTTTGGCAATGCGGGTCGATCCTAATCACGACGTAGTTTATGAATTGAGCTATCATATCCCCGGATACAACTGCCAGGCTCTGGCAAGACTGATGTCAAGCCTCTGCTCCAGAGTTTGCATCTCAACTTTGTAGGGCCAAGTATCTCTGCAGAATGGCAGGCATCTTTACACTTATCCCTGAAGCCGAGAAATGCCAAGATTGGCCTCATTTGGCGACCTGATACGGCTCTGTCCCTCCCATGAGCTCACCGCCTGTCTCTTGAGGTACGGATGCTGGGTCTTCGGCGTTCACTGTGAGCATCACGGTTCACCTTCGCCCCACTGTGCGTCCTGTAGCAGAGTACTGGCCAATAGAATGGCCAAGATACCACCCATCAGCGGCGGAGGCCTCGGCAACCGCCGAGCAGCCCTAAGGCCAGGACTTCAGCACCAATGGCAGGTAAACCCGGTTAATGGCCTAGATGCGCACCATCGGCGCGCGCGAAGGTCAAGTCTTCCAAGTAGTCGTCGGCATTTCCTCCAAGGTTGTGATCGAGCGTCAGGCTGGTGCCAGCGGTGATAGGCTGCGATCCGCTGTCGTAGGCGGGTGGTTTCAAGAAGGAGTCGCCTCCCAAGAGGACGGGGCCAGCCGCAGGAGATGAGTCAACCGGCCCTTGTGGGGAGGAAAAGCACAGAAGCGGAAACATGCTGAGAGCTATGACGACGATGACGGTGTGCTTGCCCTTCATCCGTTCTCCTCCCTTGTAAGTATCTATCGCCGTAGATCCCCTACTCTGCCTAGGATGAGGTAACGTATGTCCGCAGGTTAATGGGAAAATTGAGGTAAATTGGCGACATTATACCATGATCCCGCCAGAGGGGCAAGGCTGTTCTGAACAACGGGATGGGAACCCGCTGTCAAGGCGAAAATGTATACATCGACCCTTCACTTCTGAGGAGGATGGCAGTGGAGACTCAAGGAGTCGTTACTTACAAAGGAAGAAAGTTGCAGTCGCTAGGCAGCTTCCTCTGGAGAGAGCAGTTCGTGGGCCTTGGCCAGCCAGTCGGGGATCCCGATCTGCTGGGGGCACTTTTCCAGGCACTCGCCACACTCGATGCACAGGTTGGCTCGCTCCTCCTCATCGAGCCACAAATAAGCTATCCGCGCTCCCTGCTCATCGCCGTATATCATCGCCTCGTTGTAGACTTCGAAGACCCTGGGGATGTCGACGCCACTGGGGCAGGGCAGACAGTATCGGCAGTCGGTGCATGGGACGCGGGATAGCTCCCGGTATCTGTCTCGCGCGCGGGCGATGAGGTTTAGTTCCCCCTCCGTGAGGGTTCCAGCGCCGGACTGGCTGGCGCTGGCCACGTTCTGCTCCACCTGCTCCATGGTGCTCATGCCGCTGAGGACTACCGAAACCTCGGGCTGGTTCCACACCCATTGGAGCGCCCAATCGGCCGGGGTGCGCTCGCGCGGCGCGCTATCCCAGATCTCCTGGA
>JBFFDV010000374.1:0-1357 GCA_041559215.1 Anaerolineae bacterium
CCCGCCCCTGCAAATCCTCGCGCAGAAGGCATGGGCGTCTTCTCCAACCAGACATCAGTAAGCGGGTCGTATTCGTAAGTGGAGGCCAAATAGGCAGAGCCATTCCATCCACCGAAGAGATACAACTTCTCATCGAAGACAGCGAGAGCATAAGCGCAGAGGGGAAGGGGCAACGATGCACCACGCTCCCAAGCGTCCGTATCTGGATCGTAAATCTCCAGATCGGCGACAACTTCCTCAGCCGCTGTGTACCCTCCGGGCACATATATCCTCCCCCCCACAACCGCGGCGCCGATATTATTGACAGGTATGGGCTTGGAGCTCTCGGCTCGCCAACTGTTGGTGGAAAGGTCGTATGCCTCAAGCACTCCTGTCACACCATCCACATTGTCCCCACCGATAGCGTATATCTTGCCCCCATAATATGCGGTGGCAAAGCGGCTTCGAGCCGTGGGCAGTGGAGCCATCTGGGTCCAACGATGCAGCTGTAGGGCAGGACCGGACAGATCTGTGGAAGCGCTGCGATCAACGAACTCGCTGGAGGGCGGTGCAACCGGTTCGCTTTCCACCTGTGTGAATAATACCAACAAGGCAGCAACGAGAGCGGCAAACACGAGGAATATGCGCTTCCGCCACGAAATCGGCTCTAGAGTCGGCGCTTCAACCTCCGATACCATGTCCTCAGGAGCCGAGATTGGCGTATCTAGCTCGACCCAGCCGTGACTGACGGCGTAGAGGGCGACTTCCGTGCGCGATTGGATATCCAACTTGGCAAAGATATTCTTCAGATGAACCTTTACAGTGTTGACGCTGATCACCAAGTCCCTGGCGATCTGCCTATTGGTGGCACCCGTGGCCACCAGACGCACTATCTCTAACTCCCGCTCGCTAAGAACCTCTCGCTTCTGGGACATCATATCCGTCTCCGAAAAAGGCCACCGCCCGATGTCGGACAAGTGGCCTCTATCCTTTGCTCGTGTCTTTCAATAATCGGCCCCCTGGGATCAAATCTTATCAAAGATGACCCCATTGGGCAACCTAGGACGCGCCGAAACCCATCCCAGGCCTTTGCACGAAGTAGTTGGTACAAGCCTGATCTATGTTCTCCTTGCTCAGAAGTGGTTCCTCTTCGTTGTACCGAGCGATGGTCACTATCTGCTCTATGAGGTCGCGAGGATGGCACGCCCTCAGCGCCCGATTCATCTTCCGATAGTATTTGTCGACCAGGTAAGAGAAAGCGTCTTTCTCGAAAGGAACCCCCTTCCTCTGGCAAACTCCTTGAAAGAGGAGATAGTATTCATGCAGAGTCGGGTTGGGGATCATGATCTTATGCGGAATCCGCCGCAGGAAGGCCTCG
>JBFFDV010000375.1:0-1264 GCA_041559215.1 Anaerolineae bacterium
ATATGACGAGTCACCTGGAGAATATCATGCAAATGGTTGATATTCGCCCGCCAGCCCGGCAGCGTAACCTCCTTCACCATCGCTCCGCACTCCAGCAGGGCACCCGTCAACTGTAGGAGCTTGTCACCTCTCTCGAGCTGCTTGACGAGGCGAAATACCTCAGGCGACAAGACATAGCAGCCTGTGGAAGCCAGACGAGCGGCCCGATCAAGCTGGTCAACACAGGGATCGACCAGGAAAATGGCATGGGCTTTAAAACTCGATACAGTCTGGACTTCTTGACTGAAGTACCCCAATCCCCTGGAGAAATAGTTGTCGCCATGGAGGACGAGAAAGGGCTCGCTCACACACCCCTCAGCGCTGGCCAAGGCCCCTAACAACGTGAAAGGAGGGCTCTGTCGCAGAGTGGTCACGCCCTCTCGTCCCTGCAAAGCCCGCTCCATTTGCTCCGCATGATGATGTATCACCACGAAAGTGTGCGAGATAGGCAATTGGGCCAACAACGCCAGTTGGTGCTCCAGAAGCGTGCCGCCTGGCAAATAGAGCAGCGGCTTGGGGAGATGAGCGGTTACATGGCTCATCCGCTTCCCTTCACCGCCCGCGAGGATCAAGGCTTGCATGGCTCCGCGGTCTCCCATCACCATTATACTTGCGGCCCCACTACTTGCCAATTCTCTTATTCGATGCTAATATAGCGACACACTTCGTCTGAGCGCTATGGAAAGTGAGAGAGGATAGCAGGACCATGGGGGGTGACCTGGAGCGCGAGAACCGGTCCGATTCCAGCACCGAGAAATACTCTGGCATCGTAGGATGCGACCCCGGGGCAACTACACGTGAGAGGTAATAGAGAGAGATGAGAAGAGTTCTGATCCTAGTCTTGGTGCTTGTGGCATGCGCTCTTATGCTGGGAACCTACGGATGCCAAACCCCGACTGACCAGGGAGTCACCAGCCCGGTCCCCACAGTTGACACCCCGACTTCTGAGCCCACGACGAATCCGAGCCCAACGCCACCGGTTTCTCCTTCTCCTACGACAGCCCACTCAACGATACCCGTGATAGGAGCGCAGGCCCCGGATTTCACCTTGCCCTCCGTCTGGGGCGACATGGTCACCCTGTCCTCATACCAGGGCCAGAAGAATGTCGTCTTGCTGTTCTATCGGACCGGTGGCTGAGGCCCCTGCAGGACGCAACTCGGCGAGTTGCAGCAAGATTACCAAAGGTTTCAACAGCTGAACGCGGAGATCCTGGCCATCAGTGTG
>JBFFDV010000376.1:0-1251 GCA_041559215.1 Anaerolineae bacterium
AGTGGTTCGGGGGTTATGTGTCAGGTAGTGCCGTGGTGACACTGACCAAGACCTTGCACGTGGATAGCGCCTGGGGTGGGGAAAAGGTGATCACGGAGACGCTCTCACTCAGTCCGGACGGCACCTTGCCGCCGATCGACAGGCCAATCGCGCTCGAGTCATACGCCATATACCTGCCTATCGTGTTGAAGAATTTCTAAGCGGGAGCCCCAGCGATGGGGCATATTGGTAGCGATGACACGTAGGGGCCATCCCACTGGGGGATGGTCCTTACTCTTGTTGCACACTGTGGGGTCGCAGAGAGGTGCAAAGTCAGATGTGAACAGGCCCAACGCCGACACCTACCAGTCTCTGCGGCGGTAGATCGTTACATTGCCCTGTTGGTAAGCCACGTCCATCAGACTCGCGAACTTATCAAGAACGGGTTGCGTTATCCGATAGGTGCTTCGTTCCAATGGCCCCACGTAAACGTAGCTGATGTCATACTTCTCTAGCAGGGAAGAGGTTAGCCCGCGATCCGGGGAGGTGTAGAGAGCCTCTATGTCCGGCTCTCGCTTGCGGGGCTCCTCGTAGTTGCCCCGCCATTGCAGTTCGTGACCTCCCCAGCCCAGGAGGGTGGGCAGACCTGTGTGAACCGAGATGCGCCCGGAATAGGTGTAGGAACCACCGGTGGCTTCGAGGATCACCGGTGCATCTTCAATGTTGGCCCTCAGCCAGCGGATGGCTGCCAGGTCGTCGCTGTAGGCCTCTTCTAAATGAGCCATGCCGTCCAGCGTCGGACTGTCCCCAAAGCCATTGGCCTTGGTGTAAGTTGCGAGAACGGGATAGACCAGGCTGGCCAGGAAGAGGGGGAGAAAGCCAAGAAGCCATACACTGGATAACAAGCTCCGCCGGTCCTTGATCCTGAGCCCCAGGTAGTAGATTCCGAATGCCGAGGAGATGGCGAAGAGCACCCAGGCCTGATAATAGAACTTGAATACGGTGTTCATGCGCGTGCCGAAAGTGTCCCTCAGGTAGACGAACTCCACTCCCAAGGTCAGGAGCAGCGCTCCCAGCATCAGTATCAGGACGAAGGTCGAGCTTGAGGTCAGTTGAGGGAGGCCGGAGAAGCGCAACCGTTCCCAGAGGACCAACGCCCCCGCGCTGATAAGGAGAATCAGCAGTGCGATGAGGTGCAACTTGAGCAGAGCGAACAAAGCCGCCAGGAGGAGTACAAAGACGCCCGCTGAGGCCAGGGGCAGCCAGCGCCGC